>WBXH01000015.1 GCA_008933015.1 Verrucomicrobiota bacterium
ACGTGTCCGGGAGTATCGATAATGTTGACGCGCATCTTGATGCCATCGAATAGTTTTACGATGTCATCCTGCTTGATCTGATTCCAGCTGCAGGTGGTGGCAGCGGATGTGATCGTGATACCACGCTCGCGTTCCTGCTCCATCCAATCCGTCGCGGTCGTTCCCTCGTGCACCTCGCCGATCTTGTGGATCATACCGGTGTAGAAAAGAACACGCTCTGTCAGTGTAGTCTTTCCTGCGTCGATGTGCGCGCAGATCCCGATATTACGGGTCCGCTCCAAAGGAAAGGCACGATCCGGAGAATTCGGATTGGCTGTATCGGTGCTCATTGAGGTAATGGGATAAAGAACAAGGAAATGAGTTTACCAGCGGAAGTGAGCAAAAGCCCTGTTGGCCTGTGCCATCTTGTGAAGATCGTCGCGCTTCTTGATTGCTGCACCTTGATTGGCAGCGGCTTCCTTCAACTCGCTGGCCAGAGCCTTCGACATTGGGACGCTTTTACGCTTGCTGGCAAAACCTACAATCCACCTCATCGCAAGCGCGAGTTGACGCTCCGTGGGAACTTCCATCGGAACTTGGTAGGTTGCTCCTCCAACGCGTCGGCTCTTTACTTCAAGACGTGGACGGGCATTGTCCATTGCTTTCTGGAGGACATCAAGGGGGTCAACGGCCTCGGAGCCGTCACGGGTACTTTCAATTGCCGTGTAAACGATACGCTCCGCAAGGGAACGTTTGCCACCGCGCATGACAGTGGTGATGAGACGAGCAACCAATGGGCTTGCGTAGCGAAGGTCGCGTTTGACCTCTTTTTGAATGACGCGTTTACGGCGGGACATGGATAAGAAAAGTTAGGTTAATTAGTGAATTATTTCTTCTTCTTGCCTGTCTTGGCTTCTTCGCCCGGTTTAGGACGCTTCGTTCCATACTTGGAACGCCCGCGGCGACGACCATCGACTCCAAGGGCATCAAGAGTCCCCCGGACAATGTGATAACGGACGCCTGGAAGATCCTTAACTCGTCCTCCGCGAACCAGAACAATGGAGTGCTCCTGAAGATTGTGACCTTCACCACCGATGTAGGCGATCACCTCTTGGCCGTTAGTCAACCGAACTTTGGCGACTTTACGGAGAGCTGAGTTCGGCTTTTTTGGAGTACGGGTCATCACCTGCACACAGACGCCTCGGCGCTGGGGGCAATTTACCAGGGCTGGTGATTTGGACTTCACCCTGACTTTTTGTCGGCCCTGTCGTACGAGTTGGTTGATGGTTGGCATGTGAAATTTTTTAAGTTCGGTCGGCGCTCCTCGTTAGATTCCTTTCCGCAATCCGTGACGCATTATCAGCGAAACAAAAAACACATTGCTGTGTAGCTTGAGAAACCCCGATGAAGCCGGGAGGTGGGAAAGTAGGGAAACCACGGGAATTCGCAAGAAGATTTTACTCTTTTGTCACAGATATTTTTACAGGAAGCCTCCCAAAGGCACCTTTCCATTAAGTCAGGAGACTTTTGGACAAGCTCATGAAATGGAGTGCGAAAGTGTGCGATCGGTTCCCCGGCAACATCATGCTCATCCGCGAATTCCCGCCTGCTCATCGCGTATTCACAGGGCTTCACCGGGCGGTAAAAGCCCTCAAAGAAAGACAAGTGACATCATTGATTGGGTAGCATTCGAAACCCTAAAAGTCGCGATAAAAGATGCCTTCTTTTTGCAATGTGCCTGTAAATCAAAGCACTCAAAAATCGGAAGATCCCGATCTTTTCATGCATTCTCCAGGCAACCCCTCCAAATGGACTTTCACAAAGCGCCATTAGTCGGAATATCGCTCCAGCACCCGTTCTTACGTCACCGTTTTTCTCAATCAGAATAAGGGATTGAGGCACCTCCGGCATTTCAATTTCGCACGCCTCAACACCCTCACCATACGTGGAAAAGCTCACAACACCCCGACTGCGTACTTGCCATCGCCTCATTGAGGACGCGCACAATCCGCACGCCCCATCGTAGAGAACAACTGGGCGGGGCAACGGAAGTCTCTCCATGACTGAAAGCCTAGTCGATGCTGCCGCACCACCGCAATGCTTCGCCTGAAGCCGACTCCTCCGTTGCACTGCCATACAAAAGTCCGTTACGATTTGGCTCCATGAAATCCAACTCCATGAGATCAAACGGAGCCTTTGTTTTTCGTCTCCTGGTTTGTATCATCACGACACTGCCCCTGGAGGTTCAGGCCGAGAGTGCGGAGCACATTCTTCAAGTCGCTCGTCTGAATCCCACAAGCCGTCCAGCCCAACTGAAAGCGCAGATCCGTGGCGACGGATCGATCACCCCTGTCACCATCACCCTGAGGAACCACGTGATCAGCTTTGGTTTCAAGGATCCCAAGCAGACAATTCTGCTCAGACTGGATCCTAAGGAAACCAAACTCAGCGAAGAGATTGCGGGCACAATCAAGCCCATCTCGTCCACCCACCTCCATGATGAGGTTCGCAATACCGGTCTTGCCTACGAGGATCTCTCACTTGGCTTCCTCTATTGGCCGGATCCCGTGCTGCAGGGGGAGGAGTCTCTGAGAACCAGGGCGGCCTGGAAGATCGATCTGCAGGCACCCTCTGGGGAGCCCCTCTATGGCGTGGCCCGCGTTTGGATTGATAAAGAGAGTGGAGGCATCCTGCGCATCGAGGGATATGACAAGCATGGCTTACTTCTGCGCCGCTTTGAGATTATATCGGCGCAAAAAATAGACGACCTCTGGATGCTCCGTCAGATGCGCATTGAGAGTTTTAACCCTGGTAATCCTGCACCGATTTCAAGGCGTTATTTGGAAGTGCTTGGAAAAAACTGATCATTGGAAAAGTTGTGAGCTTGCACTCGGAAGCTCTTCGCCTGGTTACGGGAAGAAGAGTAAGAATCAACGTTCCCAGCGGAAATACCCGTACGACCACCAGGAGCCCCATGTTTGGTTGCCCGACGCTTTCCCTCCTTGAGAAGGCGGCGGTGTGGGGCTTGGGCTTGGGCTTGGTATTGGCGTGGCCGAAGGCATTGGTGTTGGTGAACTTGGGTTACTGATAACTGGAGCTGGTAAAGGGGTTACCGTGGGGGCATGCATTGGGATAAGCGTGGGGCTAGAAATTGAAGCCACCGAAGGAATTGACGCGATTTGAGCGGCATTCGGACTACCAAGTCCTGTGCAAAGGTCGTATCCGATCACGGCGGGATGTCCATTACTCCCGGATGTGATGTCACGAAGCCATGGAGAAAAACCGCTATTGCACTTCGCATAGAGTGATGTTTGGAAGGCCGCGCTGCCAGCATTACCAAGGCTCTTCCGCCGGGCCAGAAGAGCGGCCCACTGCGGAGCTCCCACACTTGTTCCGCCATAAACAGCCCAACCGCCGGTTTGACTCACGGGATCCGTCAGGTAGACATTCACCCCCGTGTAAGGGTCGGCTACATAGCTGACGTCCGGGATCCCCCGCCCGGAGTTCACATTGAATCCCGCCTGAAAGGAGGGAAGTTGCTCGTAACGACTGACTCCTCCACCCCCGGAACCCCAGGCCGTTTCCGAGGTGATGGACCCCGAGAGGGAATTGATCTGCAAGGAAGTTCCACCCACGGCAAGCACGTACGGGGAGGCGGCTGGCCAATCAACAACACCGGCAGTGTCTCCGGCAGCCGCCACAAAACTTGTTCCTGGATGATTAAAGTGCGAGTCACTGGCCAACTCACCAATAAATTCTTGTGTACCCCAACTCATGGAAACCACATCCGCTTTTGACGTTGCAACAGCGTAGTTAACGGCCGTAAGGAGATTGTTCAGTGAGTCGTCGGGAGAAACCACGACAACAATCTTCGCGCCGGGAGCCATGGCGTGGGACCATTCGACATCGAGCATCGTTTCCGCAGACCAACCGGAGTTTTTCTCTCGGGGTTGGCCGGATGGATAAACAATGGAGAGGGAAGTCGCTGGAAGGCCGTACTGGGAACAAAACACGTTCAAATCCGACTGGATTGTTGCGCTTCCATAGGCCACAACAATGGCCAGCACACTCCCCGATCCATTGCCGCTCGTGTTTGTCAGATTGAAACCATAGGCCCCCGCAATCTGGGCAGGTGAGTAGCCCGTTCCGGGAGATGTGGTCAAGGATGGGGGAACATCCTGACGCCTTTGTGATCCGATCATGTTGGCCTTGGATCCGTCTCCATATCCGTACTTCCACTTGATCGGGGATGAAACCCCATCGGAAGCCTGGGCAGTAACCAGGGGTGCCAAAGCCAATACAAGAGCAACAAAAAGGAGGATTTTATTTTTCATATGCTTCTTTTCTTCAACTTCTTACATGACTCTCACTGAGTAGAATCCTAAACCCTTCCAAAAGGTAAGACTCCTCCCCATTGGTGTCAATCACTAGACTTTTTCGGAAGCCGATGTTCCAAAGAGCCCAGATGGCCTCAGCAGCAAAATAAGAATAAGCAAACCGAATGCGATGGCATCGCGGTATGAGGAGAGGAAGGAACCGCCCAAGATACATTCGCTCAAGCCAAGCAACAGCCCCCCCACGGCGGCTCCTGGGAGGCTTCCGATCCCACCAAGCACGGCGGCCACGAAGGCCTTGATCCCGGGTAGTGTTCCCATCAGGGGTTCAATGGAGTGGATATTCATTGCGTAAAGGACACCGGCGGCCCCCGCAAGAGCCGAGCCAAGAGCAAACGTGAGGGATATCACCGCATCACTGTTCACCCCCATGAGGGACGCCGCATCTCGATTCTGGGCAAGCGCTCGCAGAGCCAGACCGAAGCGGGTCCTCATCACAATCTGACGCAGGGAGAACAAGAGCCCCAGCGTCACCACAATCACAAGAAGATGGTTTCCTGAAACTGATACACCGGCGCCCAAAGCAATGGTGATGGGGGGCAAAAGATCGGGAAAGCCCTTCTGATTCACGCCGAAGAGAAGTTGCCCTCCGTAAGAAAGCAGCAGGGAGACTCCGATCGAGGTGATCAAGACAGCAAGCTTGGGTTGATTACGCAAGGGGTGGTAGGCAAACCGCTCGATGACTACTCCTAGCACAGCACAGACGAGCATCGCCCAAATCAACACGGCAAAGGTTGTCATCCACGCATTGGGGAAAAGACTCCTCGCTGTCGGTGCTGCATAAAACCCGGCAAAAGCGCCGATCATCAGCACGTCACCGTGGGCAAAGTTGATGAATTTGAGTAATCCGTAGACCATGCTGTACCCCAGCGCGATCAAGGCATAGATCGCCCCAAGGGAGAGACCGTTGATCAGTTGCTGGAGGAATTCGTGCATCGCTGCATCATCACACGACTCGCTCCCAAAATTCAATGCGAGCGATCCGACTCCCTCAATATTATCCCACGATCAGGTAAAACCCAACGATGATCAGTGCTGAGAGTGTCACTCCAGCCACTACGGTAATGTTCAGGGATCCCGAAGACATACGGATCCCCTCACCTCCGTTGGCACGGGAAAGAAGCCAGCCCAAAACCAGGAAGAGCAGGATGATGAACGTGCAATGGGTGATCCAATGATGACCTGTAAGTTCCTTCATAAAGGCCAATACCTTTGGGCTCTTTTCCTTCGCCGCCACCAAGAGGGCATTGGCGATACTCGCCACGACTAGCGAGATACCGAAGGCCGTTGCGTTGTTGGAGAGTCTTGAGTTTTCCATGGTTGGATCTTTTGTAATCGAGATTTAGTGAGTGAGCAGCCCCATACGCACGCCCATTGAAATCACGCCCCCCTCCCCCTCCATGAGGAGTCCCATCAAAACAATCAACGCCGATACCCAGAGCGTGAGCCTGCGGGCATCATGATTTAAAGCTAGATTGGCCGAGGCGACGATGGGTAAATAGGCGGCTAGGAGCAGCAACATCAGAACCAGATGTTCCTTCGTCTCCATGAAAAAATCATGAGCGAACGGCCATGGCCCCTTGAGGATGATTGCCTTGTCGGCCGG
This sequence comes from Verrucomicrobiota bacterium, assembly GCA_008933015.1. Taxonomy (GTDB): domain Bacteria; phylum Verrucomicrobiota; class Verrucomicrobiia; order Chthoniobacterales; family UBA6821; genus UBA6821. Next base: position 5,980 of record WBXH01000015.1, read on the forward strand.
ATAGAGATTCACATACCAGTATCCCGCAACCAGAAAGCCCGCAGTCATGACCATGGGAACAAAGCGGCTCAGAAGGCGAATACGCTCAAGATTGCCCTCGCTCGCATTTAGCGCATCGACGAAGACCCAGAGCGAGGCAAGGATGCTGAGCACCCCCAGCATCACGTGGGTCATGAGGAGAATTTCTTTCATAGGATTAAGTGGAGGAGTGTTTTCTATCCAGTAAACACCTCCCAATACAAATAGTTTCACTTTTTTTAGAACATCACCATCAAGCGAGCACCTAGGAGTAAGTCATTACCCACGGTGCCGTTACCAGCGGGGTTAACAATCCATTGGGCATAAGGCTTCAAGGAGGCCCACTTGTTGATCTGGATATTGTAGAAGGACTCTAGCACCTGCGTGGAGGAGTAGTGGGGAAGATAAGCATAGTAGGACTGACCTCTACTTGTTATCGGACCATTTGGCACGGTGTTCGCAGGGGTTGCATTATGGCCGTTATAAGCGGTCTTAAGAGCCTGATTTTGGGAATCGATGTACTGATTGAAGTAAGAACTATAAAAGCCGGAACCGAAGCAGACGCCCATCTGGTCATCCTTACGGGCGTCAAGCAGTCCCTTATAGACCAAGCCCGCCGAGAAGTAGAAAGGGAGGGCGTTGTTCTGGGGCGGAGTAAAGCTGAAGACATTGAAGCTGTAGAGGCCGCGGGTCTTGGAGGGCGTGTAAGCGGGTGCCTCAACGGGGTTTTTGCCCATCGAAGGTGCTGGGGCAGACGCTTCCCTATTGGCATAGAGGCGCTGATCAGCCTGGAAATACATCCCCCAGATCACGCTGTTCTGATCGAAGGCGGTCGGCTTCTTCTGGGCTGTGACATTGCCAGAGGCGGGTACCCATGTAGTGGGCGTGTAGGAGGTGTTGTTCTGTCCCCAGATGTAACTTCCCACAGCGTACTTACCATCAAGCTTGTCGGCACCGAGTTTCGGTGTCCACCCGACCTCGTTCACATTGTAGAGGCCATTCTGGGCATAGAGGCCTCCGTTTCCGTTAGGATTGAAAGTGCCAGCTCCTTGGAAGTTAAACCCATGGTTGTTCTGGGCCGGAACCACATAGGGGCTCTTAGTTGTTCCATTTGGCAGTCCCTTGGCATTGACCGCACTGACCTGACTAGTGCCTCCAGTCATCAATTTTCCCAAATAGCTCGAATTGACACTGGTGTAAGGATAAACCTGCGTTGGTGTCCAAGCAGAAGTCTGCACACCGTTGTAACCGGAAATAGCCATGTAGAGGCCGCTCTGGATGTAGGTAGAGGAGGAGGGTTTGGCGCGAAGAGTTCCTCCCCAAGCCGCGTAGGCACTACTCCAAGGAACGGATGTGGTTGTATAGGTGACATACTTCTTCTGGGAAGCTGACCAGACAGGAATCCCTGGACCCGCTGCCCCACCAATTCCATGATTTTGTTGAATCGAAGTATTCTCAAACATTTTTGAAAGCGGTTGCTGGAGAAATTGATCATAGGGGTTCTCCCAGCCTGCATTTACCAAGAAGCGAGGATCCTTGGAGGAGTCAGACTGCCACTGGAAGTATTGTGGCAGGATACGAACACCCAATCCGCTGCTTTCATAGTTGGGGTTAAACAAGCTGGAGGCTCCGGTGGTGCCGGCTTGAATCCCGACATACGGGGTACTCTGGCTTCCATCAGTGGCTCTGTAGCGCCAACCGGACTCAAATGTTAATCCCTTGAGTCCTAAAATTTTCTCAAAATCATAAGTAGCCTGCAACCGGATCTCGGTACTCCAGTTTCCCTGAGGTTCATTGGGAAGGCCTCCTGTCAGATTCCCAAAAAAAGTTTCCTTGGCGCTTCCAGTAACCGTGAGCCCGTTATCAGAGAGCGGATTACCAAGGCCGAGCCATTTGTCTGTGCCGCTACTGCCGTTCCACCACTGAGAGGCTCCCCCCTCGAGCGAAGAAAATGGTGAGGTTGATGTGCTGGCGAAAGCAGTCACCTCGGGACTGCCCGCCAAGGCGCTGGAAGCCCCGCAGAGGAAGAGGCCCATCATCGTTACAAGGAGACGATTGAGTGAATTTAAAATGTTGCGCAAGGAGAACGACAAGATGGAAATCTAGAGGAAAACAAAAATCGATCAATCTTGATAAGATGACAAAATATTCATCTAAGGGGCTATCTTAGTGGGTGAAGCAAGATCCAGATCTTGCACTATTCCACTCGATGCTGGGTTTTTAAAAACTCCCGCAGGGATTTCTCGCAGGGAGCTCAAAACCACTTACCTATCAACAAATCAGAACCTAACCCCAATCTGGGCACCGAGGACTGCAGCATTAACGCAGGAACCATTGCCGGCGGGATTAATGATGTACTCCGCGTAAGGCGAGCAGGCCATCCACTTATTGATCTGTATATTGTAGAAAGCCTCCCAAACACAGGTGGTTGAGAAGTACTGGCTTCCATAGCCATTGGAAGCGCCCCCCTGATTCTTAGGAAGTGAGTCATTCATATTCTGGCTGTAGAACCCTTCACCCACAGCGAAACCGCAGACATCGTTTGGACGTGCATTGAAGAGTCCGTGATAGTTCAGGCCGATTTGGTAGTAGAATGGGATCGCGCACGCATCAGCAGGAGTATAGCTAAGTTCCGAGAAGAGATAGAGACCACGAGTCTTTGAATAGGTCGGAGCGGCAGCTACCGGGTTCTTGCTCACCGAAGGAGTTGACGGTGCACTCTCCTGCACCGCGGTCAGGCGTTGATCACCTTGAAGATAGAGTCCCCAGATCGTTGCATTCCCTGAATGGCTTCCCCAGTCACCGTTATTCTGCCCCCAAATATAGCTGCCGATGGAATAATGACCTTCCAACTTGGCATCTCCCAACTTCGGGGTCCAACCGAGCTCATTCATCTGATAGACACCGGTCTGACCATAGTTACTGCTATTTGTGTTAAATTTAGCGGTACCTTGGAAGTTCATGCCATGGTTATTATAGCCATAGGAATTCTGAGGGGTGGAGGCAACTCCACCTTCACCAGCTATGGAAAGACCGGCAAACGTGCGGAGATAGGTTTCCGAAGAAGGCTTGGCTAGGAACTCGCCTCCCCATGTATCGTAAGTTGATGTCCAGGGCACTCCTTGAGCGCTGTACGTCTTTCCATCCTGATAGTACTTGATGCCACCACCGATTCCTTTGGCCGCGGCAATGGCATTGTTCTGATAGAATTTCGATTCGGGCTGACTGAGAAAGTCCTCATACGGGTTCATCCACCCACCTTTGATCATGAACTGTGGATCCTTACTCTTCTCCGTCTGCCATTGGAGGAACTGGCCCATGAGACGGGGGCCCATTCCGCTGTTGTCCTTTTGGGGATCAAACATGGAGGAGTTACCTATCGTTCCTGCGGCATTCCTCGAATAATAATCCGTCTGACTTCCATCCATTGTCCTGTAGCGCCAGTCGGACTCTGCAATAAGCCCCGATAGGCCGAAGACCGTGCCGAAATCATAGGTGAAGTTGAGCCTTTCTTCGTTCAGCCAGTTGGAGAGAGGTGCGGCAGAATACCCAGACTTACTATACTTTTGAGGAAGAGCACTCGGAGTGACCTGTCCGATATATGTTTCTTTGGCCGTACCGGAAATCGTCAGACCATAATCCTTGAGTGTTTTCCCGATTCCAAACCAATTTCGAGTTACACCGCTACCTGACCAGTAGTTTTGAAACTGGCCATTCCAATCATCAATCGTGCTGATGGAACTGCTAAATTCGTTAAAATAGGCCTTTGATTTCTCGTATGCCCCATCAAGTAGTTCGCCATGCCACCAACGCACTAGTGGGGAGTCTTTCCAAGAAGAATTTGTTGCAACCCAAGGTGTGGCGGTTGGATTGAGTCTCGAAGACGAGTTTGGCTTTAAACGTGGTGCATCTTGAGCTCGTACAGCCCCAAGAAGAATTAAAAAAACGGCTGTATGGACAGCAACATAACGATAGTTCATTCAATTAATGGAATGAACAATTCGTATCTGGATTCGCCCCGTTGAGACAAGGCGGCTCATGTCACGATTTCGACAAAAAAAGCCCCGGGGGGATCCCGGGGCTTCTCATTGATTTATCAGCCCCTAAAAGGGGTGACATGCTTGTTTAAGCGTTAGCTGCCGAGGGTTCGCCCGCAGCCTGGTCGCGCTCCTTCATGGCGGCCTTACGGCTGAGCTTCACCTTGCCCCTGTCATCAACTCCGATGCACTTGACCCAGATGACATCACCGGTCTTGACAACATCCTCGACCTTGTTGACGCGCATGTCTGCAAGTTCAGAGATATGAACCAGCCCATCCTTACCGGGAAGAACCTCAACGAAGGCGCCGAACTCCTTGATGGAGACAACGGTTCCTTGGTACATCTCACCCACGGTGATCTCCTTGATCATGCCGAGGATGATTTCCTTGGCGCGCTTTAGGCTCTCGCCGTTGCTGGAGTAAATGTTCACGGAACCATCGTCCTCGATGTTAATCTCGGCGCCTGTCTCCGCAACGATGCTCTTGATGGTCTTACCACCGGGTCCGATGATGAGACCAATCTTGTCCTGAGGAACCTTCACGGTCTCAATACGGGGAGCATACTTGCTCATCTCACTGCGGTGAGCAGGGAGCGTCTGCTTCATGTGATCAAGAATGAGACCACGATTCTTGCGTGCGTCATCAATCGCGGAAGCCATGAGCTCATGGCTGATCCCCTTGAGCTTCAGATCAAGTTGGAAGCCCGTGACTCCGGCCTCGGTTCCACAAAGTTTGAAGTCCATGTCACCAAAGTGATCTTCGCTGCCGATGATATCGGTGAGGAGGGTGTGACGGGTGAGCTTGCCGTTGCCGTCATCCTCGGAGACAAGTCCGACGGAAATACCGGCCACGGGACGCTTGAGAGGCACACCTGCATCGAGAAGTGCGAGAACACCCGCACAGACCGAGGCCATTGAGGTCGAACCATTGGATTCCATCACCTCGCTGGTCACCCGGAGTGCATACGGGAATTCCTGCTGACTGGGAATGACCGGGAAGATGGAACGCTCTGCAAGAGCTCCGTGACCGATTTCGCGACGGTTCTGACCCCCGAAACGGCCTGTCTCGCCAACACTGAAGGGAGGGAAGTTGTAGTGGAGAAGGAAACTCTTGGTCGTCTCGCCTCCGCCGTATCCGTCGATCATTTGAGCCTCATCGGATGTGGCAAGTGTTGCAAGTGCCATGGCCTGAGTCTCACCGCGCGCAAAGAGTGCCGAACCGTGGGCGCGAGGAAGAACGGTGGTCTCGCTGGAAAGTTGACGGAGCTCAAGGAGGCCGCGGCCGTCGCAGCGCTTCTGCTTGTCGAGGATGCTCACCCTGAAGGCCTTCTTCTGTAGGTAATCAAATGCCTGGGAAATCTCAAACTTGGTGGCGGTGGGGAACTTCTCAAGGATCTTGGCACTCACCTCCTCACGAAGTGCTCCGACGGCCTTGCCACGAGCAACCTTACTGGGTGTGTAGAGTGCTGCCTCGATGCGGTCACCAGCGACCGCGTAAGCGATCTCAAGCATCCCCTCGTCAACATTGAGGAGGGTGAATTCACGCTTCGGCTTGCCTGCCTTGGCAATCAACTCCTGCTGAGCAGCGATCAGCGGACGGGTCTGCTCACGTGCAAAATCGAGAGCCTTCTTGAAGTCCTCCTCGGGAAGTTCGTTGGCGGCCCCCTCAATCATGATGACGTTCTCGCCGTCACCGACATAAACAAGGTCAAGATCGCTGTTCTCACGCTCGGCGTGGGTTGGATTGACGACGAAAGCACCGTTGACGCGTCCCACTCGGACAGCGGCGATCGGCTTCTCGAACGGGATGTCGGAAACGCACAGGGCGGCCGAGGCACCGTTGATGGAAAGGATGTCGGGATCGATCTGGCCGTCTGCTGAGAGCAGGATGCTGATGATCTGTGTGTCGTAGAAGTAGTTCTTCGGGAAGAGAGGACGCAGAGGGCGATCGGTCATGCGGGAGGTCAGGATCTCCTTTTCGCTAGGACGACCTTCGCGCTTGAAATAACCACCGGGGAACTTACCGACGGCTGCGGCCTTCTCCTTGTAATCGACGGTGAGAGGGAAGAAGTCCTGACCTTCCTTGACGGAGGTAGCGGAGACGGCACTGACGAGAACGATTGTCTCGCCCGAGCGGACCATGACAGCTCCGTCCGCGAGTTTGGCAATCTTGCCGGTTTCAAAAGTGATGGGATTCTGGCCGACATTGGCCGTGACGATCGTGTGTGACATTGGAATTGGGAATTTAAGGATTGGGTGTGGGGCGCTTGAGTCCGATGGGTGCGTGTTAATGTTGGACGCCCCCGACGCGGACGGCACCCGGAGTGGGTGCCTGCATGGTGATTGTGGTTTAAGTACAATCCCTAACGCTGAAGAATGCGCTGGGAAATGTGTGTGTCTTGAGCCGGATCCTTAGCTCCTTCAGAAGATACAGATCACAATGGATCGATAACTTGCGAAGAATAAAGATACGTGATGCGTTATTTACGCAGGTTCAGCTTCTCGATGATCGTCTGGTAACGCTCGGTGGCGCGATCCTTGAGATAATCAAGAAGACGGCGGCGAGTGGCTACCATCCTAAGTAGACCGCGACGGGATGAATGATCCTTGGCGTTACCCTTCAGGTGTTCCGTGAGAACCGTGATCCTCTGGGTCAGGTTGGCAACCTGTACATCGGCACTGCCTGTGTCTTTTTCGTGCAGCCGGAGTGCTGCGATTTCTGCTGGTTCTGTTGTCGTCATGTTTTGAAGAGGGGGAACTTAGCCCCGGCCACCATCATTTGACAAGGAGAATCAAGGGACAGCTAGTGACCGTCTTTACTCGTGCAAAGGAGGGAAAAGCGATCTCCGAAAGTAAAACCCTTACCAAACCTTAAAAAATCACCCAATTAGTCTGATTCAGATCTGCTCGGATCAGTAGAGGGCATCCTTTATTTTATGACAGCAACATGTCGTATTTCAGCTTAGAATTAGCTATTCCTTCCTAAGATAAATTTCAACCGCCTGATCATTAGCCATTCCATGAAGACAAAAGCCTCAAAAAAAGAAAAAAACTTTCCCTCTCCCTACGAATTCCTGAAAAGCTTACTCAATACCCCTTCTCCTTCGGGCTTTGAGACCCGAGGTCAGAAGATCTGGTTCGATTATGTGCGCCAGTTTGCTGATGTCGTCGAAATCGACACCTATGGCAATGCTTATGCCACGCTTAATCCGAAAGGTAATCCCACCGTCTTCATCAGCGGTCATGTGGATGAACTGGGGTTGATTGTTTCCCATATCACGGAGGAGGGATTCCTTTACTTCAAAGCGATTGGAGGCGTCGACCGGACACTCATTCGGGGCCAGCGGATGACAGTACACGGCGCCTCGGGACCAGTTCCAGGAGTCACGGGGTTACTCGCCATCCACATGCAGGAACCCGACGACCGTAATAAAGTGCCCGAGATACACACCATGTACATCGACATCGGTGTCTCTTCACGCAAGGAGGCAGAAAAGTTTGTTCGTATCGGCGATGCAGTGACTTACTCGGCAGAGTTTCAAGAACTTGCCGGAGGGCGGTTTGCTGCCCGGGGTTGTGACAACAGGATCGGAGCTTGGGCGGCAGCCGAGGGTCTTCGTCTTGCTTCGTTAAAAAAGGAAAAACTCCAGGCAAAGCTTGTCGCCGTCTCCACAATTCAGGAGGAAAACGGCCTCTATGGTGCCTCCATGGCCGGTTACCGCGTCCACCCGGATGTTGCACTCGTTGTTGATGTCACCCATGCCACGGATATACCGAATTGTTCCAAGGCAAAGCATGGGGAGGTAGCGATGGGCAAGGGGCCGGTCCTCAGCCTGGGTAGTGTGAACCATCCCGTCGTGAACGCGCGACTCAGGGAAGTGGGGAAGAAGGCCGGCCTCGACCTTCAGGTGGAAGTTAATCCACGTGCGACCGGCACTGATGCGGATGCGATCTTCAAGCAGAAGGGGGGTATCCCGACCGTCTCTATTGGAGTCCCCAACCGCTATATGCACTCACCCGTCGAGATGATTCAGTTCTCGGATCTTGAACAGACCGCCGAACTTCTCGCCGCCTTCGCCCTGAATGCCAGGAAAGGAGATGCGTTTGGAGTAAGTCTAAGGTGATAAACTGACAGGTCAGGCAATACTTAATCCAAGGTCTCAGAAAGAGGTAGCCGACGATTGAGGTGTCAGGATCAGTTTTTTTTCTTCTCGCCCTTAACCTTGGGGCGCGTACTGGTGGTGGTGATCTTGAAGATCATTTTATCACCGTCACGAGTTGCTTGGATCTGATCCCCTGATTTATAGGAACCGCGTAAAATATCTTCTGCGATCGGATCCTCGAGATAGCGCTCAACGGCGCGGCGCATCGGCCTGGCTCCATAGGTGGGATCGTATCCTTTTTCAATGAGCAGTTCGGAGGCGGAAGCATCGAGGGCAACCGTGATTCCCTTGTCCTTGATACGCGCAAGGACTTTGGATACCTCGAGTTCAACAATACGTGTCAGCATCTCCTTGGAGAGTGTCTTGAAGACGATGATGTCATCGATGCGATTCAAGAACTCGGGTTTGAAGACCCGCTTTGTCTCTTCCATGATTTTCTCGCGCATGGTGTCGTGACTTTCATCCAACTTCGGTGCGCCAAAACCGAGGGACGTCTGCTTCTTGATGAGTTCGGCCCCGACATTTGAGGTCAGGATGATGATCGTGTTGCGGAAATCAATCTTGCGCCCAAGGCTGTCGGTAACCGTTCCCTCTTCCAGAATCTGAAGAAGTAGGTGCATGACATCGGGATGGGCCTTCTCGATCTCATCAAAGAGCACGACGGAGTAAGGACGGCGGCGCACAGCTTCCGAGAGTTGCCCCCCCTCCTCGTGACCGATGTATCCCGGGGGAGATCCGATGAGGCGTGAGGTAGTGAATTTCTCCATGTACTCGGACATGTCGATCTGGATGATCGCATCAGGATCGCCGAACATGAATTCCGCAAGTGATCTTGCCAGGAACGTCTTGCCGACACCCGTGGGCCCCAAAAAGATGAAGGATCCGATCGGGCGGCGCGGATCCTTGAGATCGGCGCGCGAACGCCGAAGCGCCTTGCTGATAAGGGTGACCGCTTCATCCTGACCGATCACGCGCTTTCTGAGATCTTCTTCCATGGCCAGCAGTTTCTGGGTTTCCTTCTGCTCCATGCGCTGGAGAGGCACACCGGTCCACTTGGAGAGAACCTGCATGATCTCATCCTCACCCACGATGACCTCGTGCTCATCACGGGTCTGTCTCCAAAGAGCCAGCGCAGCCTCAAGGTCTTCCTTGGCTTTCTTCTCGGTATCCCTCAGCGCTGCCGCTTTCTCGAAATCCTGGGCCTTGATGGCGGTTTCCTTCTGGCCCCGGATCCGGTCGATTTCGGTCTCCATCTCCTTGGTGGCGGGCGGTCGCGTCATCGCGCCGATCCTGGCACGAGAGCCAGCTTCATCCATGATATCGATAGCCTTGTCGGGAAGGAAACGTCCTGTCAGGTAGCGGTCGGAAAGTTTTGCGGCCGCTACAAGTGCCGCATCGGTGATAACAGCCTTGTGATGGGCCTCGTACTTAGGACGAAGTCCCTTCAGGATGAGGATGGTGTCTTCCACCGAGGGCGCGTCCACCTTCACCGATTGGAAGCGACGCTCGAGAGCTGAATCCTTCTCGATGTACTTGCGATACTCGTTGAGCGTCGTGGCACCGATGCACTGGAGTTCACCACGACTAAGCGCCGGTTTGATGATGTTGGAAGCATCCATGGCGCCCTCGGCCGAACCGGCCCCGACGATGGTGTGGAGTTCGTCGATGAAGAGGATGATATTCTTGTTTTTCCTGATCTCATCCATGACGGCCTTGATCCGCTCCTCGAACTGTCCACGGTACTTGGTACCCGCCACCATGAGAGCCAGATCAAGCGTGATGAGTTGCTTGTCGGCGAGAATTTCAGGGACGCTGCCATTGACAATTTCCTGGGCAAGTCCTTCGGCGATGGCCGTCTTACCCACGCCGGCCTCACCGATAAGGACGGGATTGTTCTTGCTGCGGCGGCAGAGAATTTGAACTACTCGCTCGATTTCCTCGGAGCGACCGATGACCGGATCGAGTTCACCCTTGCGGGCGAGTTCCGTCAGGTCACGCCCGAAGGCTTTCAGTGCAGGTGTCTTTGATTCCTTGCGGGCTCCGCCTCCCGAACTGACCTCCTCCCCTTCCAACTGCTCAAGCCCCTCCTCCCCTTCCTCCGATGGGGTGAAGTTGGGGTCGAGTTCCTTAAGGACTTCATTCCTTGTGCGGTCGAGATCAACCTCGAGATTCTTGAGGACGCGTGCTGCAACCCCCTCCCCCTCGCGAAGGAGTCCAAGCAGGATGTGCTCAGTACCAACGTAAGAGTGTTGAAGGGCTTTTGCCTCCTTACCGGCGAGGGCCAGAACTTTTTTAACTCGCGGAGTGTAGGGAATATTGCCCTGCATCTTGGTCTCCGGACCAGTACCAACCTGCTTCTCGACCTCCTGTCGCACAGTCTCAAGATCAAGGCCCATCTTCTGAAGGACATTAACCGCCACACCCTGCCCAAGCTTGATCAGACCAAGAAGAAGATGCTCGGTGCCCACGTAGTTGTGATTGAATCGGTCGGCCTCCTTACGGGAAAGGGCAAGTACCTGCTGGGCTCGGGGCGTGAAGTTATTCATCATGATTCCTGGCTGGTAGGAGATTGTGCGGTGGGTGGCGTGGTCGGGATTTTTCCGATTTCCGGCTCGGGCATCTTCTTTAACTTCGTGCGGATCAGCGCCGCGCGCAAGGAATCACGTTCTTCGGATCCAAGTTTTGCAGCCTGGAGGCCTTTTTGAAGGTGTGCAGGTTGTGTCTCAATAAAAAGCTCATCTACCTGAAGACGGTTTCCACCTGGAAAGAGACCGAGATCGACCCCCATCTTAATGAAGGAAAGAAGATTAAGTGCCTCCTTAGAGGTGATGGAGTGGGCGTGACAGAGGATACCATAGGCCCTGCCAATCTGATCGAGAAGAGTCTCTGCCCGCTGCTGCAGGAGAATCTGCCGCGCATTCTGCTCGTGTTCAAGGATCTGAAATATCACCTTATTCAGCCGGCCGATAATCTCCTGCTCAGCCTCGCCTAAAGTCGTCTGGTTGGAGACCTGAAAGAGGTTTCCCATCGCCTCACTCCCCTCGCCATGGAGCCCCCTGACTGCCAGTCCTATTTTATTAACCGAGTTGATGATTTTGTTCACCTGCTCCGACATCACCAATCCCGGCAAGTGAAGCATCGCACTAGCCCGCATCCCGGTACCGACGTTGGTCGGGCAGGCAGTGAGGTAGCCGAGTTCATTGTGAAAGGCAAAATCGAGAGACTCTTCCAATTCGCTGTCCGCTTGATTGATCATGGCAAAGACCTCGTCCAGTTGAAGCCCTGCACGAATGGCCTGCATACGGAGATGATCCTCCTCGTTGATCATGAAGCTGAGCGTCTGAGCCGTGTTCATGACCACGGCGCTCCCGGCTCCTTTGGCGGCATGCTCCCTGCTAATAAGATGACGCTCCATGAGTACCTGCTTCTCCAGCGGAGAGAGATCCTCGAGCTTTTCGGAGAAGGCCTCCTTCATCTCCGGAAGTTGGATCACAGCCCCCCGGATCTCGTCGAGAACGGCAACGCGTTCGGCTTTTTTGGCCCACCCGGGGAAAGGCTTTCCCTTAAGATTGCGGGCCAGTCTGACCCGGCTACTGACGACGATCTGGTCATGCGGTCCCGATCCGCTGAGCCACTCACCTGTATTGGCAATGATGGCGAAAAGCTTCATGATTTTTGGCCGGGTTTGGGCGGAGTCTCCTCCGTCGGCACCAAAGAGAGCCGATTCAGCCCGGCAAGCAAATCAGGTACAGCACCTGGCAGGTTACTCTCTCCGGATTTTCTTTCCTCGCTTTCCAGAAGGCGGATTTTGTCGCGGAACCCCGCCGCATCTTCAAACTTCTCCTCTAGGATTGCTTTCTCAAGCCCCTGCTGGAGTGAAGCCAACTCGCGGGCCTTGATCAGGACCAGCGCGAGCCTGGCAGGAACTTTCCCGGTATGGATCAGGCCCCGATGCATGTTTTTGAGCATGCCCGAGAGTCCCTCGGCAAAAGCATCGTAGCAGGCACTGCATCCCAATCGCCCTGTTTTCTTAAAATCAGTCTGAGAGAAACCGCAGACAGGACAACGGATACCGAGCGGGTTTTTTTCAATTTCCTGCGCAGCACCAAGGCCGAGGAGGAGATCAGCCAGGGCGAATCCTGTCGGATCATTTACTCCCTTCTCTTTCGAACAACTCTCGCAGAGGTTCACCTTCTGCATCTTTCCCTCCACGATCTGAGTAAGGAAGACCGTGGCCTCTTTCGATTGACAGACATCGCAGAACATGGGGTGAGAAGGGTTGTATTAGAAAATCGGTGTGCCCTCCGTCTGTGTCAACTCGCGGAAGCGGGCGATCAGGCGGCGTGTCACAGGACCGGGTCGTCCATCCCCGATCGGACGCTTGTCGAGCTCCACTGAGGGGATGATCTCGGCGGCGGTTCCGGTGAGGAAACACTCGTCGGCTGTGTAAATGTCGTAGCGGGTCATCTGAGGTTCCGTGACCTCAATGCCGAACTCATCGGCTATTTGGATGGCAACCGCACGCGTCACGCCCGCAAGAGCTCCGGAAGAGATCGGAGGCGTTGTGATGCGCCCCTTGCTAACAATGAAGATATTGTCCCCGGTGCACTCCGCCACCAACCCCTGCTCGTTAAGCATCAGTCCCTCGCCTGCCCCAGCGTGGGTAGCCTCGATCTTGGCCATGATGTTGTTGAGATAGTTGAGGGACTTCACCATTGGACTCAGCGCTCCGTGGGCGATTCGACGGGTTGAACAGGTCACTACCTTCAGTCCCTTCTCGTAGCTCTCAGCCGGATAAAGTGTGATCTTGGCAACGATGATAATGATCGTCGGCTTCGGGCAGTGCTCGGGGCTCAGACCCAGATTCCCCTTTCCACGGGTGACGACGAGACGGATGTAACCATCCTTCAAATCATTGCGGCGGATCGTTTCGAGGAGTGCCTCCGTCATTCCGGCACGATCGACCGGAATCACCATGAAGATGGCAGCAGCCGACTTGTAGAGTCGCTCAATGTGCTCCTCGAGACGAAAGACCTTGCCGTTGTAAAAGCGGATTCCTTCGAAAACACCATCCCCATAGAGAAGGCCGTGATCAAAAACCGAGATCTTCGCCTCGGACTCCGGATAAAAAGTGCCATCGATATAAATCTGCATATCAGGCATAGACTATGCTACGGATCAATTGCCGTGACAAGTTACTAGGAAAATTAGGCCTCAAACATGCCCTCGATCGTGGCAGCGTGAAGTTCCGCAATGACATGACGTTTGAGTTTGAATGTCATAGTCAACTCCGCGCCGACTTCAAACGGGCGCTCCAGAATTTCAAGGGCCGTGAGCCTTTCAAACGGCTTGAATCCGGTTGCCGCGGAGATATGCCGGCTGATTTCCTGTCGCAGCATCAGCGTCACTTCCTTTCTGGTCCTGAGCGAGAGCAAGTCCGGAGCAGCGACTCCCGCCGCTGAGAAACCCGAGAGCGAGGGAACAACCAGCACGCCAAGATGTTTTTTGTCCTGGCCCACTACCATGCACTGGTCAATGAGTTCCGATTCGAGAAGACGTGACTCGATCGGGAGGGGTTCCACGTTTTCACCTCCGAGAAGCACGATGGTCTCCTTGCAGCGACCCACAATTTTCAGACAGTCGTTGAAGGTCATCACGCCGAGATCACCGGTTGCGAGCCATCCATCCTTCAACACCCGCGCAGTCCCCTCGGGATCCTTGTAATACCCCTTCATGATCTGCGGTCCCTTGGCATGGATCTCCCCGCGTAGACCGCGGCCTCCATCACTCCTTGAACCATCAGGAAAGAGAACTACTCCGGTTAGAGGATCCACAATGCGCAGTTCGGTCTCCGGAAAAGGCGGTCCCACCGTGCCGATCACCAGACGCTTCCAGGTGCGTACGGCAAGAACGGGGCAACTTTCCGTCAGGCCGTAACCTTCAAGGACGGGAATTCCTATATCGTTGAAAAAAACATCTACATGCGGTGGAAGGGCTCCTCCCCCGGAGATCGTCCCCCTGAGTCGACCGCCAACAAGGGCGCGTAATTTTTGTAATACCACGCGATCCAGAACCAACCAAGGAACCAGAAACAGTATCAAGCCAATTAGGTGGCGGAGAGCCATCATCAATGAGATAAACTGGCTGCGACCAGAGAGATCTATTTCCTGACCCGTGAAAAAGGAGCTGGCACTTCGGACCTCGTGAGCCGAAAACCGGGCCGCACGGAAGAGGAGTTGGTTTAACTTCGGAAGGGATTCAACGCGTGTCAGGATCCTCCGGTGAAGCCCCTCCCAGAGTCTGGGAGCCGAGACCATGATCGTTGGACGCACAGACTGGAGATCCTCTCCCAAATTACGAAGCGATGTGTAAGCAGTCTCCAATCCGCAGGCGATCGAGATGATCTCAAAGACCCTCTCATAACTATGCCAAATGGGCAGGATTGAGAGGGCCCTGTCTCCGGGACCGATGTCAAAGGGAAGATTGCGGATCTGTGAGGCGATTGCCCCGTGCGTGAGTTGGACCCCTTTGGGAGTGCCTGTTGTTCCCGAAGTGTAGATAATCGTGAAAAGATCCTCCGATTGCAGGGCAGAGATCCTCTGCTCCGCTTCACGGTCACCGTTGTCGCGAAGCACCTTCCCATGAAGTTCCAGCTTCTTCAAATCGAGCACCCTCACTGAGGAATCCCCCGTCAGGAAACGATCCTCGAGGCTTGGATCCGCTCTCTCCATCAGGATGACATGACGGAGTTTCGGAAGCTGTCCCCCTACCGAGGAGAGCTTGGCAAGGACTGACTCGTTTTCCACAAAGGCCACGCCCACATCAGCATGGTCAAGAATATAGGCTATTTCGGCGGGGGTGACATCAGCTGCACGCGGCACATCGGCGGCACCGCAAAACTGGATGGCCGCATCAGCAAGGATCCACTCAAAACGATTATCAGACAGGATGGCCAGATGATCCTTGGCAGCTACTCCCAACTCGATCAAAGCTGAGGCGAGGCAAAACGACCGATCAACCCATTGATCGTAAGAAACGGATTGAAAGGATCCGTCCGTCCCGCGGGAGGAAAAAGCGGGCAACCCCGCCCACCGTTCCCCCGCCTCCGCAAAAAGGGAGGCGAGGTTGGGTAAGATGATCCGACCGGTCACGGAAACGACCGTGTCAGCCGACTAGAATGACGACTCGGCATTGAATGCCGGTGCTTCGAACGTCACAGGAGCTGATTCGGGGACGATGCCCACGGAGCTGACTCCCTCTGCTGCGTAGAGGCCCTCGGCAACTTTGGTCACACCGGCAAGTTTGCCGATACGGACATAAAGGGTCTGGCGTGGGTTCTTGGCCGTCCAGAAGTAAGCATCGTGCTCCAACCCGATGAGGATTTCTGTCACCTTCATGGGGCGACCATAGCGCTGCAGAACCTTCACAACCGCTGGTGCTAGAGGACCCGAGGGCGATGCTGGGCGCTTCTTGCCGGCAAGAGGGGATGGGGAGCGCGAACCATCGGCGCTTAGTTTCTTACCTGAACCGGGAGGGCGACCACGGCGGCGAGGAGTCTTAGCTGCCTCCAAGAGTTGCTTGTTCATGGTCAACGAAGCGATTGGAAGTTCTAGCGTCGCTCCGAGGAGTTCGTGCAACTTTTGCTGAAGACGCTCAATCTTTGACGCGATCTTCATTCCTTTTTTCAGGGTAATGGAGTCTGGTATGGTCATGTTGTTGTTGGTTTTTTTTGTTTGTTATGCTGTGCGGAAGGTGATGCGTGCCTTTGTTAAATCATATGGTGACATCTCGACTGTCACTTTGTCCCCGGGGACAATTCGGATAAAGTGCTTGCGCATTTTGCCAGAAATATGTGCCAACACCACGTGGCCGTTGCCGAGTTCCACCCTGAACATTGTTCCGGGTAAAACTTCGACCACAACTCCTTCTGTAGTAATTGCTTCTTCTTTTGCCATAAAGGTTGAGTGTTTTACAACCTTTTTACCAAACTGACAATTAAATTCTGCGTAACTGCACGGTTTTTTACCTTTTTAATCTACTTTTCATCATCTTCCAACAGATAGCGCTTTAGTTATCATGGAATGTCGACTTTTACAATCATATGCTCTAATCTCTGGTACTCACGTGGAAAAACCTAAAAATATTGTCTATTTCGATCTGGAAACACAGCGCACAGCCAATGATGTGGGCGGCTGGGATAAGAAAAGCTCCATGGGCGTCTCGGTCGGTGTGACCTACAGTACATCCACTGCAAGTTATGAAGTTTTCCCGGAAAGTAGGATGTCAGACCTGATTAATGTTCTGTGCCGGGCCGATCTGGTAGTCGGCTATAATATCCGGCGATTCGATTACGAAGTCCTGATGGCATACACTATTCTCGATCTACCCCATCACCTTCCCACCCTCGACCTGCTGGAGGTTGTCGAGAAAGCAGCCGGCCATAAACTACCGCTTGATTCGGTGGCGCTCGCCACGCTCGGAGTCGGCAAAACTGCCGAAGGCCTTGATGCCATCCGATGGTGGCGCGAAGGCAAGATGATGGAGATTGCCGAATACTGCTGTTTTGACGTCAAGGTGACAAAACTTGTCCACGAGTATGCCATTGATCATGGAGAGCTCCACTATATGGATCGATTTTCCCGGAAGCAGGCACTCAAGGTTGATCTCAGCATCACCACATGATCCGCCCCCTCGATAATTCAAGAAACAACTGGCGACTTCTCTGGATCGATTTGGAGGAACCGGTCCCTAATCCTACCTCCGCAGTCACCAAGGAGGGGGAGAGGGAGTTTTATTTACCCACTTGCCTTCTTGTCACGACCTCATCGGGGAAGCCGATCAGCCCTCCTGAAATCATTGAGGAAATCGACCAACCCAAGGCGGAATTATTCCTTGGTCGCCTTTTTGAGGAGCATGGAACACCCGACCGCCTCATGATTGCTGAAAGCGAAGATTGGGACACGGAGGCATGGAGAAGTTTTGCCATGGATTGCCGCATTGAGATTGCATTCGGCACATTTCCGACTGGGAAGCCCGGAGAGTTAAAACAATTGGCCCGTAAGATAGCGCAACATCTTCAGGGAGAGGTTTTTCACTCACGGGAAACCGTGGCTAGGGGGCTCGTCTCCACGGCACGACGGTTGCGATCACCCGAGAGGAAAGCGGCCCACCTGCGCAAGGCCATCGAACAAGATGCCGACTACTCACTGGCCCGCATCGAGCTTGCAGATGCCGACTACCAGGCAGGACGATGGAAGGAATGCAGTCTGGGATACCGTGAACTCATTGTGAGGGAAGAGCGCCGGTTACAATCGGAAACCCCCGACTGGTGGACGGATCCCGAGACACGCCCCTATCTTCGGGCACTTTACGGCCATGCCATGACTGAATGGCAGCAGGGACGCTTTACGCGAACCTCCGAAGACCTCCAGAGACTTCTCACCCTGAATCCGACCGACAATCAAGGTGTCAGATTTCTCCTACCTCTGGTGCATCTTCTGGCTGAAGATGATACTAGGGCATTGAAAGCCTTGGCGGATTACGAAGCCAATTATGCCGGTGATTACTGCGAACCCGCACTTCTCTTTGGTAAGGGGCTTGCCTGCTGGCGAGCCGGTGAAGAGGAGCTTGCGAGGGAAGCCTACAGGTCAGCAATGTTGAAAAACCCCTATATTGCCCCCCTTATGTTGGATCTCCCCTCACCATCTTCTGAGATCTGGTATCCGAATGACCGGGCTGAGCCCGGATACGCTCAGGATTTCATGCAGTCTTACGCGATCCTTTGGGAAAGAGATCCTGCCGCCGTTCGCTTTCTGCGGGAGATTTATGCGGAGTTGGCACCCGAACTGGAACAGGTCGTCACCCTTCGCCGCCAGATGAGCGAGTGGCAGGATCAGCGCTACGATCGGAACTTCAAAGATCGTTGGAAGGAAATGACCGTCTTGGATGAATCACTCACTGGCGGCTCCGAGCGCTAGGGTTCGAGCCGTGACAAGAGCTGCCACCAGCTTCACGCCAATGATACGAGGAAGGACTTCAGTAGCGGAATCCCGGCGTCTGAGAGGGGAGATCAATGGTCTCCGTTGCCTCGTACTGTCCTTCGGGCTGCGGAGTTGAAGTCGGCTTGGAAGGGGCCTTCACCAGCGCCTCATTATCCACGTAACCTTTCCCCCCGTCGCTTGTCTTCACAACGCTGTAACCGAACTCCTTTCTCAGCACACTGACCTCATCCCCTTTGGAAAGGTTGCGATCGGGGCCGCTCCCCTGTGCCGGACCATTGTGAAACAGTGGGGTGTCATCCTCGGTAACCAGCATGCGGGGATATTCCCCCTCCTTGTAATCGATCGAGCTGCACGCTGATAAAGAGAAGATCCCCATCAAACACAAAAGAATCCACCGGTAATATCGTGTCAGCATGGGAAGAATTTTTAAGATGAATTGAAGGCCTCGTCCAAGCAGGAATAAGAACATTTAAGAATAGGAACCCTTCCAAGTGCTCGAGAATGGGCTCTAAAAAAATGGTAACGATTTGGGGGATTTTCTGCAGATCGGGCGTCTTGATTCGTTATCGCCTTGCCAAAACCTCGTCGTAGACAGACTCAATCCCCTTCACAAGGGAGCTAATTTCATAGCGCTCAAGAATCGTTCTGCGGGCATTCATGCCCAGAGAATCCCTCATCTCCGGATCCCTGATGATCTTTTCCAAGGCGGAACAAAAGCCCTTCAGATTCCTCGGCGGGACCAGCAGTCCGTTCCGGTTATCGATACAGACTTCGGCGATTCCATCCACCGCAGAAGCGACAACGGGAATCCCGGAGGCCATGGCTTCCAGAAGAGCCATGGGAGTCCCCTCAAAGTCGGAAGTCATCAGCATCGCGTCCAGGGCATGGAAAAGGCCCGTGCGATCACCCACATGCCCGAGGAAACGGATCGATGCCGCATATTCCGAACGCTCCACCTTTTCGCGAAGCTGTTGTTCTAGAGGGCCCGTGCCCGCAATCACAAAGAGGACTTCAGGATGGACCCGGATGGTACGGAAGGCCACCTCCAGGATGAGGTCGAAATTCTTCTGTTCCACGAGGCGTCCGATGCCCCCGATCACAAAAGTAGAGAGAGGAATCCCTAAGGTGCGGCGCGCTTCTTTGCGCTGATCATCGGTGGCGGGCGAGAAAGCACCGGCATCGATCCCGTTGGGGATCATTGCAAGCTTGGAATCAGGGACATCTTCCCTGTCCAATAAATACCGATACACACTCCCCGAGACCGCAATGATCCGCGAGACTCCACGGTTGGCAAGGGCATCAGCCGCAAGCAGCACGGGATTCCGCTCGCGGGAGGCATCGTTGCACTGGTCGTGAACAACGATCGCTCGGTGGCCCTGAGCTATCGCCAGAGGCTTTGCACAGAGATTGGCACCGAAGAGATGGAAATGGAGGATGTCGTAACGCTCCCTTCGCAGCAGGTTCCAGAAATTGAGCACATAGTAAGGGGGCCATTTTTTCGGCGAGAGCACATGGGTTGTGATACCGGCGGACTCAAAAGCCGCCGCATACACACCACGGCCATGCATCGAGGCGACCTCCGGCTCGTAGCGGGAACGATCCAGGTGGGTCACCAGATCGAGCAGGAAAGTCTGTGCCCCTCCCAGGTCAAGACTATCGATGACATGAAGCACCCTTCTTACATCACTCATGCGGAAAACCTCCGTTGCAGTTCACCAGGTGCAATTTGAACAAGGGTTGGCCTCCCCTTGGGAGTCACGTAAGGAAGTTCAGCAGCCAGAAGTTGACGCAGAAGCATCAGTGCCGCTTCGGGACCATCGGGCAGGGATGCCCCGGCAGCTGCAATTCGACTGACCGTCGATGCCAGCGCCTCGCGACCTTGGCGATCGAGCGCCGGAGCCTCAGCGAGCGTGCGGAGTTCATCCACGAGACGAACCACGATTTCCATGACGGGAAGCGTTGCTGCATCTGCAGGCACCGCATCCACCTTGAGGCTCCCTACCCCATGGGCTCCCTGCCCGAAGGGCTCGGCAAAGAGTCCAGCAGCCTGGAGCAGGCTCCGGTGCGCTTCTATCCAGGCAAGATCCGCGGAGGACATTTCCAGAATTTCGGGTAGTAGGAGGTGCTGGCTTTCCAATTCACCCTGACTCAGGCGGACAAGGAAACGTTCGTAGAGCAGTCGTTCGCGGGCCGCCCTAATCTCCAACATCAGTAAACTCTCCTTTTCCTCGAAGAGGAGATAGCGGCCCGAAAGCGTCCCAAGGTAGCGTGCTAAAAAAGTTGAGTCATCCCGACCCGATGCTGAGATGGAGTTGCTGATTGACTCCGGGGTTTCCGCGACTCGTCCCGAGTCATGCATCTGGCCATCCAGTTCGTATTGAGTGGAATGAGCGGAAGACTTCCAAGACTGCGGGGAGATGGGAGGGAAGAGGGGATCGGCCCCGACTCGCGGTGAGAACCCTTCCAAAGGCGCCGATCTCTCCCAGGCTGAACGTGCGGCCTGAAGAGCCACGGAACGGATGATGCCGGGGTCGCGAAAACGAACCTCCCTCTTGGCAGGATGGACGTTGCAATCCACAGCGGAGGGATCCATCTCGAAAAAAAGGACAGCCGGAGGATGAAGCCCCTTGGCAAGGGTTCCGTCGCACGCCTCCCGCAGCGGTTGCGAGAGAATGGGGCTTCTGATCATGCGCCCGTTCACAAAAAGCATCTGATGAGAGCGATCACTCCTCCCTTCACCCGGCCTCGCCATCCACCCACTAACGCGAACGCCCTGGCTTTCAAGCGGAGCCAACGCGACAAGCCTCTTTAGAAACTCCTCCCCATGCAGGTCCCTAATCCGTACGGCCAAGTCATCGGTCGCAGCGAGTCGAAGGACCTCCGTCTCATCGCGCCGGCAAGTGAAACTGATCTCTGGATGAGCAATGGCAAGCGTCTCGAACTGTTGGAGAATGTGCGCCGATTCCGTCAGCTCTCCCCTCAGGAATTTGCGTCGTGCCGGAACATTGAAGAAAAGGTCAGCAACCTCGATCCGTGTTCCCGGGGCATCCCCTGAGTCCTCCACGTCGAGGATTTTGCCTCCCGAAACCACAATGAGCGTTCCAGCTTCATCCTCACGTCGTCTTGACGAGAGTCTGAAACGAGAGACGCTGGCAATGCTGGGGAGTGCCTCTCCGCGGAATCCAAGCGTCGAGATGGCCGCAAGATCCATACTTTCCCGGATTTTACTCGTGGCGTGCCGTTCCAGGCAAAGTAACGCATCCGTGCGATCCATCCCCGAGCCATCGTCGGTGACGCGGATGAGGCAGGAACCCCCCTTCTGGAATTCAACCACAATGCGTCGTGCCCCGGCATCAATGGAGTTCTCCATCAACTCCTTCACGACCGAAGCGGGACGTTCGACGACTTCCCCGGCTGCCACTTGGCTTGCAAGGATATCGGGAAGAACGTGAATGCGGCCCATGAGGGACAAGAATGCAGGAGGAAAAAGGAATTATGAAGGAATAATAGAGGCCAAAGC
>WBXH01000016.1 GCA_008933015.1 Verrucomicrobiota bacterium
GAATTTTTCCGGCACATTACTCATCGGGTACATGATGGGGGTAAACCAAAAGCCGAGTTGAGTAACCACTTCCCAGAGACTGAGCATATCCCTCACTTTAACGACAATGATGCTGAGTATCAGACCAATCCCAATGGCAAGAAGGTAGAGAGCGATAACCAATGGGATGAACCAGAGCATCCGAGGCGACCATTCAACTCCGTCAACCACAGCGAACACGAGAAAAACAATCAGATTGAAGAAAAACCCAATGAATGCACTGGAAACAGCCGCCATCACAAGAATGATCCTCGGAAGGTAGACTTTTCGGATCATCTGGTAGTTTCCGATGAATCCGTTCATGCCTGCGTTGGTGGCCTGCACAAAAAAATCCCAAATGATGATTCCAAGCAGAAGAAAGAGCTTATAATGAGGGGCATTCTGCTTCATCACCACCGTAAAGACGACATAGAGAACGCCGAACATAGCGAGCGGTTTCATCAAAGACCAGACATAGCCCAAAATGCTGCCGTAGTAGCGCATCTTGAAATTCGTCCATGTCAGCGTCGTAAAAAGACGCCAAGCATAGGCTAATTCAGGATGAATGAAGGAGATCAATGAAGAATATTCAGATGTGGATTCCCTAAAATAGGGGAATCAATACTGCTTTTCGACCCAATTCTGGTAAGATCCGCTGGTGACGTTCTTCACCCAATCCTGATGTTCAAGATACCATTGCACCGTTTTGCGAATGCCGGTTTCGAAGGTCTCAAGTGGCTTCCAGCCAAGTTCCCGGTGAATTTTACTGGCATCAATCGCATAGCGACGGTCATGACCAGGGCGGTCAGTCACATAGGTGATCTGCTCCTTGTAGCTCTTGGCATCGGCGCGGGGAGAGAGTTCGTCCAAGATGGAGCAAAGAGTGTGCACCACGTCCAGGTTCGGTTTTTCGTTCCAGCCGCCGATATTGTAAGTCTCCCCGACCCTTCCAGCTTCCAAGACACAGCGAATAGCAGAAGCATGGTCCTTCACATAGAGCCAGTCACGAATCTGCTGACCATCGCCGTAAATCGGAAGGGGCTTCCCGGATAGGGCGTTGTGGATGACCAAGGGAATCAGTTTCTCCGGAAAGTGATAGGGGCCGTAGTTGTTGGAGCAATTCGTCGTGAGGACAGGCAGGCCATACGTATGATGATAGGCACGAACCAGATGGTCGGAAGCCGCCTTGCTCGCGGAATAGGGGCTATTCGGTTCGTATTGCTTGCTCTCGGTAAAGGCGGGATCTGTCACTGCCAGAGATCCATAGACCTCGTCTGTCGAAACATGGAGGAAGCGAAAGTTCTTCTTCCCCTCGTCATCAAGGCCATTCCAGTAGGCACGTGCGGCCTCGAGAAGAGTGAACGTACCGACGATATTGGTCTGGATGAACTCAGCCGGTCCATGGATGGATCGGTCGACATGGGACTCGGCAGCAAAATTCACAATGGCTCTCGGCTGATGCTCTGAAAAGAGGGTTTTGAGCAATTCGGCATCTCCGATATCGCCACGGACGAAATGATGCAGTGGATTGCCATTCAGTGAAGCAAGGTTCTCCAGATTGCCCGCATAGGTAAGCTTATCGAGATTGATGACGTCATCTTTTTCCAGAGAAAGCCAATCAAGCACGAAATTGGAACCGATAAAGCCGGCGCCACCGGTAACGAGTATTTTATTCATACGAAGGGTTGGTAAGTAAGTTTGAAAAGCTGGGATTAACCTAGTCGTACTTCTCGCATTCTTCAAAAGAAGCAGCAGCAGCATCCTTGGGGGAAATCATGGGGGTGATTCCGATCTCGAGGGGCCACTGAATAGAAAGCTTGTGGTCATCCCAACGAAGAGAACGCTCATCCTTCGGTGAGTAGGGGGCTGAAACCTTGTAATGGAAATCAGCCGTATCACTGACAACCAGGAAACCATGAGCGCATCCCGGAGGAACCCAAAGTCGCTCGTGTGCATCCGCAGTCAGCATGTAGCCATCCCAGACCCCGAAGGTGGGTGAACTTTTCCGCAGATCCACAAGGACATCAAAAACGCTACCGGAAGTGACCCAGACAAGCTTTCCTTGTGCGGCGCTTCCAGACTGGTAGTGAAGCCCTCTCAGCACATGCCGTGCGGAGCGGCTGTGATTGTCTTGGACAAAATCGATGTCCAATCCCATGGAGTGAAATTTTTCCCTGCTCCAGGTTTCCAGAAAGAACCCACGGGCATCGCCAAAAACCTGTGGCTTCAGCAGGTATGCATCATGGATTTTCGTTGGAAGCTTGATCATTTTTTCCTGCGGGTAAGCACTTCCCTGAGATAGGCGCCGTAGCTCGACTTTCCGAGATTCGCGATGGATCGCTCAAAGGCAGCCTCATCGAGGAAACCCATTTGCAATCCGATCTCTTCAAGGCATGAAATCCGAAGGCCCTGCCGGTGCTGGATAACCTGCACAAACTGCGCCGCATCAAGCAGTGAATCATGCGTTCCAGTATCGAGCCAAGCCGTCCCACGACCGAGTTTCTGTACGCTCAAACGACCCTCTTCTAGATAAACCCTATTTAGATCTGTGATCTCGAGTTCCCCACGAGAGGATGGCTGGAGCGAGCGAGCTTTCTCCACGACGTCCGAGCTGTAAAAATAAAGGCCGGGAACAGCAAAGTTGCTCTTTGGTTCTGTAGGCTTCTCTTCCAGAGAGATCGCGCGTCCCTTGGAATCAAATTCAACGACTCCGTATGAAGTCGGATCGGCAACTTCGTAACCGAAGACCGTCGCCCGATCCTTGAGGGCATCCGCCTCGGCCAGCGTGTCGGTAAAATCATGTCCGTAAAAGAGATTATCCCCGAGCACCAAGGCAGCAGGCGCACCAGCCAAGAAATCAGCCCCGATCAGAAATGCTTGAGCAAGCCCTTCAGGAAGCGGTTGCTCGGCATATTCAAATCGAATGCCGAACTGAGATCCGTCTCCTAGCAACCTGCGGAAGGCAGGGAGATCGTGAGGGGTCGAGATAATCATAATCTCGCGAATCCCAGCCAACATAAGCACCGAGATCGGATAATAAACCATCGGCTTATCATAAACCGGCATCAGTTGCTTACTGACTGCGAGGGTCAGCGGATGGAGGCGGGAACCGGAACCTCCAGCAAGAACAATGCCTTTGCGTTTAGTTAAGACGGACATGAAATGTTTGAATTATTATTTTCTAGCTTCCTCAAGAGAGAATCTCAACTTGAACGAACTGGGGATTTGTTGCCTTTGATGTAAAAATAGAGAAGCGCTGCCAGCGCAAGGATCCAGCTCAGCAGCCCGAGGAATAAACTGAAGGAATACCAAGACGGCGCCTTGAATTGGAAGACAACCTCGTGCGAACCAACCGGAACATAGGTTGATATCAAGGCGGCCTCTGCCGGATAGACATCAGAAGTTTTCCCATCGACCGTGGCAGTCCAATCCGGATGATAGGCCTGCGTCAGCACAAGCCATCCTGATGCCGCAGAGGAGACGTTGAAATGCAGCCCATGATCCATGGAACTCGGTGGAGCAGTCAAGGGCACTTGCTGAAAAGGCTGTCCTCCAGAGGTCTGATATTTGGCAAGAAGTTCTATCTGATTAGAGCCTTTCGCAGTTCCCGCGAAGCCAGGAATCGATTGGTCAATAAAGCTTGTCTCCACCGTGATCAGGTTCTTGGGAAGAAGTTGGATCACTGCGGGCGCCAATGCGTAACTTTTGTGAGGAAGCACCACGAAATCATGTGCTAGAAACGCTGGATAGAGTGATGTCGTATTGGCTAGCACCACAAAAAATTGGTTCTCAAACAAAACAGGGAAGATCCCACGCAAGGCCTTCTGTAAATCTTGGGGCGTGTTGACATCTTGCTTGTCGATGAAGATATAACTGCAGCCCATGAGACTGAGCCCCCCCCTGATCCCCTCTTGCGAGCTCATCGAGGCATTCTGCAGGGATCGTCGCCACACAAGACCAAAGTAGCTGTTGAATGCCTCCTGCTCGATTGGCTTGCCCGTCAGAGAAGGTAATTGAAGGTAAAAGTAACGGCCGGAGAGCGGATAGATCGCACCCCTATTCGGATCAGCTTTAAGGCTTGCCGCGATCTGCTCAAAGGCCTGATAGGTTCCAGAGGGAAGACTGCCGATGCCGTATCGAACAAGGTAAGCCGAGTAGTCAACGACCAAGAGAATGACTATAAGGATCGTTACGATCCCTGCAGAAGCCTCTTTAATCCTGAAGCTCTTGATGAAAAGAGATGCACCCAAGCCCAAAAGCAATGCAACGGCCAAGGATCCACCAACCTGCCATATCGACCAAGGAGCGCGGATATCGTGTGCAAAAGGTAACAACTCATAAATGCGGAATGCCGGCACCAGAAGATAAATAATGAGGACAGCAATTCTGGCCCAGTCCCGGCGCGGATGGTCAGGCCAGAGCATCCAGAGCAAAACTCCCTGACTGACTGCAACAACCCAAAAGATAGGGATCGTATAATCAGGAGCACCTGTACCAGCTTTGAGAAAATCCAGCAGACCTTGCGCGATACAACGAGGGCCTGCGCTCATCCAACTTAAGAAGAGCAACATACCAAAAACGACTTTGAGGGCGCGGAGCAAATTCTCCGAACTTTCCTCCGAGATCTCCCTCGAAGTGCGCCACCACGCAAACAATCCCACGGAGAGAGCTACGATCCCGACATAGAAACCTCCCTGATCTGCCAGATATCCGGCTGGCATACCTTGCTGAAGGGCATTCCCTCGATCGAGCCACGATAGGACTGTCTTGAATGAAAAATTAAGCTGCCACGAGGCAAAGGGATCAAACTGAAAAAGGGCCAGCCACTGCATCTCGCGCAATGTCGGGAGGAGCGGAATAACTGCCAAAGGGAGGTAAATGACGAGTGCACGCCACAGCCCGGACAGAAAGCCGGGCCTATCGTCGGGATTGGACACCAGAAGGCAGATAGTAAAAAAGACCAGTAGCGGCGCGAAAGCGACGGCCAGCTTCAAAAAGGCAAGTGACATCCCGGCTCCCAGTAAGGCGAGGATCAGCGAGTTCCTCCACGATGGGACATAGCAGAGCTCGATCAGTGCACGGAGAATCCAAGGCGCAAAAACCATGGCAAAAACCACCGGGAGGTGCTCGTTACCAGCCGCACGTAGAGCCATCTGGGGGCCCAAAATGTAAGCCACGCCACCTAGCCAAGCAGCCGTTTCATCACCAGACCATCGCTTCAATAAGGAGGCTACCCCAAGACCCCCAAAAAAAACGGCTGTTATCGCGGCCAATTTGGCTCCCAGGATCAATCCAAAGGGAAGAATGAAAAGTTTCAGAACAAGGTAGAGAAGGGCTGTAGTCAGCCCTGGGGCTTGAGAGGCGCCACCAAGGAACATGGGGCTCCACCACGAACTCCAAGGGTGGAAGTCGATCGCCTTGGAAACATTGGCCAGAAGCTCCTGATCCGTAGGATCTTTGAAAATCCAAAGACAACCGATGGCGAGGCTTGCCACTAGGCAGGCCGTGAAGGCTTTGGAATTTTTCATGTGATATAAGACTTTAGCGGGTAGGGGAAGGCATATGCTTAAAGACATAAACAGCCTCCGTTTCAAGATCATATCCCTCGATCGACCTGAAGCTCCGCCAAAATAATTCGGGCCGATAAACATCCCGCCAGTAGGCATCAATCATATCCACTTCCTTGTAGAGGATACCTTTGGCCCTGTACTCCTCGATCATCTTCAGGACCTGCTTCACTTGCGGTCCAAAAACAATGATGTAGTCGGGCATCGCCATGCCCTTGAAATGGATCTGCGGGAGATTCTTGTACTGGTCCTCCCCTTGCTGATGCGCATTAAGTTGCCAGGCATAGACAGCCTTTGGTGCATGATACATCAACGGATAGGCCATGTAATCCGGGAGAACCCAGATCGTATCGCCCTCTGAAAGATGGGTGTTAATCCAATCAGCAGTGGGGCGATAAGGCTCCTTGATGGGTAGGAGAAGTTCCCTAATAAACTCGAGTGCTATAAAACGGTGTTCCTTTTTAACCGCGGAGGGGGCGTGTAGGAGGTTGGTCCAAAAACAAAGGATGGCCAAGATCACGAAAAACACACGGTGACTTCCGCACAAAAGCAGGAGCGTCCTGACACCGAGAGCTATGAAGACCGGGATCAACGGAACAAGATATCGGATATCGACTAACAAGGAGAGCGTGGTAACCTGCGGAGAGAGTAAGGAAACGCTTGCGGTATAAACCATCACGACCATCAATCCCCGCCACAACCAAGCATCCCGCTTGATGAAGGCGAGCACCACGGAGGCTAGGATCACCCCGCCTACCATGAACTGAGCCGCATCCATATCCCTAAAGCTCAATACAAAGAATCTGAACCGTTCCCAAACGCTGACTGATTGCACATAGGCGCCATATTTGCAGGCAAAGGGATTCCACATGAGAGCAACCAGTAGACATCCACAAATTGTGATTCCGCCTACCTTCACCAATAGTCCTGTAGAAATTCGATTCTCGTGCCGTTCCCAGAAGTAATAATCAATACCAAGACAACAGACCAAGGCGGCGCAGTTCAAGTAGCTCGCACAAGAAAGAAGAATTATTAAAGCGGTAATCCAGAATGCTTTACGCTTACCCCAACCTTCTTTGAGATAGAACATGGCAATCAGAGTGCTCAGTAAAACTGCCGGAGCATAATATCTGGATTGCCTTAAAAAGAGCATCAGGGAGACATTTCCCAGAATGGCGATCGCCACCACCAAGATCGTGGAGGGGCGCAACTGCTCTTTCCATGCATAGAATGCAAAACAGCACATCAAGGCAAACCCGATCACCGCGAAGGGGAGTCTTGCTGCAAAAGAGGTTGGCCCCAGAATCTTGATAGGTAGGGCAGCCAAGTAAGCCGATAGTGGTGGAGTCGAGCGATCATGCAGATCCCTGAGCAGAAGCCCCCCCCTAAAAGCTGTAATATTTTTCCCGTGCACCGCCGATGTGTCACCAGTCCGGAGGATCCCCTGCGACGCCAACGACGTCATGCTCTCGTCATCCCAAAGCGAGTAGCTTCCAAGATTCCAAAACAGCATGAAGCCTGAAACTGCTAGAAAGCAGAAAAGAATAAGTAGGCTTTGCGAATTGGAGCTGCGTTTCTTTTCTTGGTTCATGGAGCTCTTGGAGGCAACAAAGGAAATAGTGAAAAACTTCTTTTAGATAACTAGAATAAAGTTAATTTTTTAGCTCCTCCAATTCAACTATGCAGTCTCCATTTCTTCTGAAATTTCAAAAACTTCGCCGGAATTTTTTCTTGCAAGGAGGGCTTTTGATATTGGTGTTTTGGGCGATCTTGTATCTACCCCACCTCAGAACCTCACCGAAATGGTATGGAGATGAAATCCTAACTTTGGATATCGGAAAATCACTCATCCACGGCCAATTTACGAATCGTTCAGCCTACTGCACTTTTTTTGCCCCAGGTTACAATTACCAAATGGGCTTTGCTTTCCTAACCGGATTGTTTTCCCAGATCACGAATGGAGATATCCTCGGGGGGAGATTTTTTTCGATATTGATCGGCTTGCTTACCGCCTGGATTGGTTATTATTTTATAAGCCGCAAAATTGGGTTCATTTGGGGGGTGTTTTTTGCATTTTTGCTATTGGGGTACTCACAGTCCATTATCCATTACAGATGGATTTATCCCCATAACGCAGTGGGATTGGGCGTTCTAGGCGCAACTCTATTACTGATGCGTCCAGCACAAACTATGACTGACTGGAAAGCTGGTTGTTTTCTAGCCGTGGCTGCGGGGTCACACCTCCTTGCAATCCATGCAACGGCCACAGCTGTTCTGTGCAGATTGAAGCGCCCTGCCTCTTGGATCCGCGTGGGATTACTTCCCTTTTTGATTATAGGCGCAAGCGCTTTGATCATATGGTTTCATTTTCACGGATGGCTCTTGGAAGACCTCATTGCTCTCCGTGACATGTATGGACGTTATAGTCTGGAGAATGGTGGAGGCGGGCAGAAATTCTTTAATTTTAGTCTTTTTTTCCTTCAAGACTATTTCCATCTGTTTGCTTTTATCGGTTGTGTTCTCTGTCTCCGGAAGAGGACTTATGTGATCCCAATCATGGTTTTGACTCTTGTTTTCCTGTTAACCCAAAACCGCAGGAATCTCCCCCTGTTTTATTATCAGGCAATGACTGTGCTTCCTATTCTTGCAGTCGGCACAACCTTTGGGAGCCGCTTTTTGGTTTGTAAGCTCGCTAAAATCGTTCCAGCAAAAGTTTTGCGCAAGAGACTGATCGAAACAATCTTGGTCATTCTCCTGATTGTCAATGGAGCTTGGAAACTACCAGCTGTTCTTTCCGGAAATATCATTACCCGCGTGGACCCTTGGGCTGTCTCTTCTTCCGATGATTATGATACGACCGCGGCTTGGATCAATAACCACACCAAACCTGATGATCTCGTGATCACATACTGGACTCTCGGCTGGTTATTGAAATGCCACAACGCTGATGTTCTGGCAGCCACTGCTTGGTCTGGCGGGACTGCTGGAGATTATTACCCCACACCTATTAGTCACGAACGCTTCCGCTGGGACGCAGATATTTCAAAAGCCAAATATTTTATCCTCACAGAACTAGACCAAAAGTGGGCACTGGCCCAAGGCGATGCTTTGAGAGTCGTAATGGCGTCAGGCATTCAAGGTTGGCCCATTATCTACGAGTGTGGCAGCATCAAGGTTTTTCAGAACCCCAAAGCACCTATCTCTCACTAGTCAGCTTTTTTTCTAGCGTAGATCTCAAATGTGGATGGTCTTCCCACCATTGCTTCTAATGCCGACAGGGTGCATGCGAAAGGGGTAAGAATCGCTGCTGTTATCCAGAAAATCTTGTTCGAAAAACCCGGAAAACCTCCCTTAAGACATTTTAATATCCTGTCTCTTTTGGCATCCATGACATTAACCATGCTGTCAACGTATCCGATGGGTCCAAACTCCAGAAAATTCCATCTCCGCCGTTCGATGGTAAAACCATGTTCTTGAAGAAGTTTTTCAACTTCCTGTCGCGGGGCAACCCACAGATGTCTTGGCGGATCAAGATGCAACCAAAATCGTGAAAAGAGAATTGCTTGAAAAGACGAGAGATTGACGGTTGAAAAGGCAAATAGACCGTGGGGTTGCAAATGTTGATAAACAGTATCGAATAGTTCGCCTGGCTTTTCGACATGCTCTATAACCTGCCAAGCAGTAATCGCTTCAAAAATCTGATCGGGGGCTGAGCCATAAGGAACACAATCAACGGGATGTCCCAGTTTTTTTTCAGCCTGCTTGTTTGCTTTATCGTAAGGCTCCAGTCCGGCCGTTATAAATCCATGTTTTTTCATGGCGGATAAAAAAGTGCCATCGCCACACCCCACATCATAAATGTTTTGGTTCCGCGCTTGAACCAGTCGATCAACTTGCTTAGCTCGACCTTGATGAAAAAACCTCCTGAAGTATCCGGTAATGCCGCCGAATTTGTCTTCATCATTACCAAAATATTCATCGGGGTAGATCTGTTTTGATTCTGACCACACCAGTTTTAAACTTTTACAAGAATGGCAAAAAAAGTGGGTAAAACGCCCTCCCTCCCTCAACTCTCCAATGGTTGATTTTTCGCAAATTGGACAATATTCTGTTGCGTAATTGATCATTTGTTTTGTTTTTTCATCTCGGATCAACTGGAGATCTTGCTAATTTAAGTTTTGCCAACCTGAACAGCAAAGCTACCTTCAAGCACCCAATGCCATAAGTTATACTTCTCTGCAGGTTAATTGAAGAGGCTTCCGTAAAATATTTTGTCGGGCAGGTTATTTCGGCAATTTTAAAGTTTAACCATATAATCTGAACAAGCATTTGATTATCAAAAATGAAGTCATCTGAATTATTCTCCAATGGAAGTCTATTGATAAGCGATTTAGAAAACGCACGATATCCACTATGGTATTCGGATAGTTTAGCACCAGTAAGCATGTTTTCTGAAAATGTTAGTATTCTGTTGGCTAAATATTTCCACCAAGGCATGCCGCCATCCAAGGCACCGCCCCCCAAGATTCTGGATCCGATGACGCAGTCGTAGAGTCCAGATGTGATCATTGATGCCATGGCCGGTATCAGCAATGGAGTATACTGGTAATCAGGATGAACCATGATCACAACATCAGCACCTAACTCCAACGCCGCTTTATAGCATGTTTTTTGATTTCCTCCGTAACCTCGATTCTTTTCATGCACGATCACTTGAATATTGGGGATCGTTTTGGCTATCTCCACAGTTCGATCCTTGCTGGCATCATCAACAAGAATCACCTCGTCAACGATACCAGTTGCAATAACTTCATTGTAAGTTTTGAGCAAGGTCTCTGCGGCGTTGTAAGCAGGCATGACAACGACTATCTTTTGGGAATTAAACATGTTTATTAGAGACGCGGCGGTCGTGGTTTACCGACTTATCACAGAAGTTTCCTGAGCCTTTGGTGCTCGATAGCAGCTATCGTCATGATGGTCATTTGCTTTATTAACAATCGCACAGTTTCTTACTTTTTCTCTACTTACCATGAAAGCAAATGTTGATAAGCTTGATCATAAATCATTCCAAGTAGATTTTTTTGATCGCGCGTATCTTTTTCTCTAGGTTTTGGTGTTCCAGATTAGTGTCAATGGCTGCCTCTTCAATCTAAACATACGTTCCCGACTAATCCCCATGGTCGGTTTCAGCATCCTCAGGCAGATCGGAATCATTCACAGTGACATTACTCCGAATGTAACTGCTCGCTTGGCGTAACTTGCAGCAGAACAGCAGACTCCATTTTTCCACACTCTAAAGTCCAACTGGGTTTGAATACCTCACATACTACATGTAGAAATTCGTTTTCAAGCTGCTGGCACACTTTTTTGTCGAATGAACTCGTCCACATATCAAAAATGCCCACACGGAACCTCTCGTGTTAATTCCATCGTCATGCTTGGCCTTGCTGTATTTCTTAAGCAGAACTTCCCATAAAGATCATCTCAACTCATCATTGCTGGATCAAAGCAGCATTAAGCTTTCATGTTCATCTGTCGTTAACTGCTGTATTAATTATGTAATGCTTTATGTGATTTTTTTCTCATGAGTGGCATTTTTTAAGTTGATAAGTGGTTTTTTATTCTTATTGTTGAAACATGCCTAAACGCCGCGACGGGATCATGACAGTCCGCATTCCCACGGACGAAAAAGACCTACTACAAGCCATTGCCGATCACGCCGATGTCACTCTCAGTGACGTCGTTGTGCGTGCGGTCCGCGACTTCATTGAGACCCACCAAGGATCCTTGAAGAAGGGTGCCTCTAAGACGAAGCTTCGCCCACTCGGATTCTAAATAGTAGTTCTTGCTCCCCTTAAATCGGGAGTCATCAAAAAAAGGCCGCAGATATCTGCGGCCTTTTTTTGTGCCAGTTTCTTATCCCTTCCCCCGCTTATTCCTACTCCTTGATCATGCGTGGACTCCGTGGAGATCGGCCCGGACCTTGGAAATGAATAACGGTTTCGCACCCGAGGGAACGTTACATTGCCCCCGGATGAAAATCCCATGCTCTGGAATTCGTCCCTTTTCTGGCGATCCTGCTTGAAATAAAGCCCGCTTAGGGCATCTTCTCTCCTCCACTCAGCACCCTATCGTCCAGTGGCCTAGGACACTCCCCTTTCACGGGAGTAACACGGGTTCGAATCCCGTTAGGGTGGCCACATTCGTGGCGATCACCGATAGGCGAATTCGAATCCATTGGGTTTGTGCCGAGCAAAACGCGTCAGATTATGCTCCAGCATGAACCGCTAGAGGGAAGACCTGAGGTCGCAGTCAATCCCGTGAGAGCCGCCATCCCGATGGCGAATTAGAAGCCGAAGACTTCAACGACTTATGTAGAAGCCAAGGTTAGGGTGGAGTGTGTTGCGGAACTCAATCCCTGCAAGCAAGCAGCGCCACCGTGCCACACCATGAATCCCGAGCCTACTTCTTCACGAAATCGGCAATGAGCTGACATGCCAATTTAATCTGGTTCATGCCGGTTGCGTAGGAGCAGCGCACATACCCCTCGCCGCTAGGCCCGAATGCGGTTCCGGGAACGACGGCTACTTTCTTCGCGTCGAGTAGCTTCAGCGAGAAATCTTTACTCGAGAGACCGGTGCCTCGGATGTCGGGGAAGACGTAGAAGGCTCCCTTGGGGAGATGGCACGGGATGCCGGCCTCGTTCAGTGAAGAGACAATGAAGTTCCGACGCAGGCGGTATTCCTCCTTCATGCGCTCAATGGCACGCTGGCCGCGCTCGAGCGCTTCGCAGGCGGCCTCCTGGCTCATGATGGAGGCGCAGAGCATGGAGTACTGGTGGATCTTCATCATAGCCTCGATGATGTCGGCGGGACCGCAGGCATAACCGATGCGCCAGCCGGTCATGGCGAAGGCCTTTGAGAATCCATGTAGGAAAAGGGTTCGCTCCTTCATGCCGGGGAGGGCGGCGATGGAGTGATGAGGCACCTCGTCATAGGTAAGCTCGCTGTAGATCTCGTCGGTCAGGACGACGAGGTCGTGCTTCACGGCGAAGGCAGCAATCTTCTTAAGCTCTTCCAGTGGCATGACCGCCCCAGTGGGGTTGGTCGGGAAGTTGAGCATCAAGACGCGGGTCCTCTTGGTCACTACCTTCTCAAGGTCGGAAGCCCTGAGTGAAAATTCATCCTTGGCACGCGTGGCCACCGCCACGGGCACACCACCGGCAAGTTGAATGCTGGGGCTGTAGGAGACGTAGCAGGGTTCGTGGTAGAGGACCTCGTCGCCGGGATTGATGAGTGATCGAAGCGCCAGATCGATCGCCTCGGAGACGCCGACCGTGACGATGATCTCATCATGTGGGTTGTACTCCACGGCAAAATACTGCTCGACATACTTCGCGATCGCACGACGGAGGCGTGGGGAGCCTAGGTTGGAAGTGTAACCGGTCTTGCCCTTCTCGAGGGAATAGATGGCTGCCTCGCGGATATGCCATGGAGTGACGAAGTCTGGCTCGCCGATGCCGAGCGAGATGACCTCTTTCATCGACTGGACGATCTCGAAGAAATCGCGGATGCCCGAGCGGGGAATGTTGCGGACGTGCTCCGCGATACGCGAACTGCTCATGACCCTTGTATCCTTAAATCGTGATTAAATCAGGGGCTGACCGCAAGCCTCTCGGGAGCCTCTTCAACAGCATGGAGAATACCGTTTTCTTTATAGGTCTTGAGCCGGAAATGGGTTGCGCACGACTGGACTGCTTCGATGGTGCTGAGCTTGTCGGCCACGAACGAGGCGACCTCGCGGAGATTGCTTCCCTCCACGACCACCATGAGATCATGTCCGCCACTCATAAGGTAAACGCTCTGAACCTCCTCAAATCCGGCGATACGGTTAGCGATACGGTCGAATCCACCCTCACGTTCTGGGGTGACGCGGACCTCGATCACGGCCGTTACGGCATCGGTATCCCACTTCTCTCGATTGATCACAGCATGGTAGCCGAGGATCGTCCCGTTGGTCTCAAGCTTCACAATCTTGGCAGCAAGATCATCCTCGCTCAGGCCGATTTGGCGGGCGAGGTCAGCACGGGGAATTGCGGAGTTCTGCTTGAGGATGCGGATCAGGGAGTCCATAAGGGAAAGATTGAAGGAGGAAGGGGGTTAATACAAGGCTGTTAGGCTGATGGCTTTTATACTAACGGACTGAATCAGCAATCAGCCCTAATAGCCTTTGACCTTTAGTCTATTTGCCTGCGCCTTCGGCGCCATCGATCCAAGCCAGGGCCTTTTCGTAGCTACGACGCTCCAGATAGTGGAGGAACTGCGGGTCGAGGTCGGAAGAGGGGAGACCTGTGATCAGGGTATCGATTCTCCCGGAGACCTCGATCAACCGCTGGAGATGACCCGCCTCATCCCGGTCACGATGAACGTGATCAGCAATGGCGGCGAGACGCTCCCTAAGAGCCTCGGCCAAAGGTGCAAAATCAGGGGAGGACATTCTGACCGTGCTGGCGGAGCAGGTGGTCACAGATCACAAGGTTCACCATCGCCTCGACCATCGGGACGGCGCGAGGGAGGACGCAAGCGTCATGACGGCCGCGTGCGGCCAACTCGGCGGACTCTCCATCGACATTGACGGTCTGCTGGACCTTCGCAATGGTGGCAGTGGGCTTGAAGGCCACGCGGAAGAAGATGTGCTCGCCGTTGCTGATGCCTCCCTGAATGCCCCCGGATCGGTTGGTGACGGTTGTAATCTTCCCCTCCTCAATGACAAAGGCATCGTTGTGTTCACTGCCGGTAAGTTGAGTGCCAGCAAAGCCGCTGCCGATTTCGAAGCCCTTTGTAGCGGGGAGACTCATCATCGCCTTAGCGAGGTCGGCCTCGAGCTTGTCAAAGACCGGTTCGCCAAGCGCGGACGGCACTCCACGGACGACACATTCGATAGTCCCTCCAATGCTATCTCCACTTGAGCGGACCTCCTTGATACGCTCGATCATGGCCACCGCGGCCTTCAGATCGGGGCAGCGGACCGGAGTGGCATCCACCTCTGCAACAGTGACGCTTGAGGGATCAACCTGCGAATCCAGGTCATGAATTGATCGCACATAAGCCACAACCTCGTAAGAGGGATGGAGACTCCGGATTACTTTTCGGGCCACGACTCCCGCCGCGACACGCCCAATCGTCTCCCGTGCAGAGGATCGACCTCCCCCCTCCCAGTTCCTGATGCCGTATTTCGATTGGTAGGTGTAATCGGCATGCGAGGGGCGGAACATGGTTTCCATCTCCGTGTAGGCGGAGGGGCGTGCATCCTTGTTATCGACGGCGATCATGATCGGGGTGCCCAGTGTCTGCCCGTGGAAGACCCCCGACAGAATGCGGCACTTGTCCTCTTCCTGCCTAGGCGTCACAATATCACTCTGACCAGGGCGTCGCCTGTCCAGTTCAAGTTGGATCTCCTCCGGGGTTAGATTAAGCCGAGGAGGACACCCATCGATGACACAACCAACCCCGCCACCGTGAGATTCTCCCCAAGTGGAGACGCGAAATAGTGTGCCGAAAATGCTGGCCATAAGTCCTCTTACGATACGCAAGCAGAGAGCCAACTCACGCAAAATCGGCCCCAAAACAACCTCACTCTGTTAAGAATCTCCGAAATACCCTTCTTGCCCGAGGGGGTGCTTGACGCCTGAAGGTCTTGCTTTTATGCATTAGAGGATAGCAAAAAGATAGCAACCGCAGTCGACTTGCCTCCTACTTCGTAAAAAAGGAAGCCGTTTTGCAATTGTTTTTCTGTGCTCAAACCTCCTTCTTTTTCAACTTTTCAACTTCCACCACTACATTTCCCCATGTTCAACAAACTTTTTGGATTTCTCTCAAGCGACATCGGCATCGATCTCGGCACCGCTAATACCTTGGTCTACGTAAAAGATCATGGGATCGTTCTCAGGGAACCATCTATCGTGGCCGTCAAGGCGGGTACCACCCACGTTCTCGCGGTCGG
Organism: Verrucomicrobiota bacterium; assembly: GCA_008933015.1. Classification (GTDB taxonomy): domain Bacteria; phylum Verrucomicrobiota; class Verrucomicrobiia; order Chthoniobacterales; family UBA6821; genus UBA6821. The sequence goes on from WBXH01000016.1 coordinate 15,588, forward strand.
TGACGAAGCTAAACGAATGCTGGGCCGAACCCCGGGCAACATCACCGCAATCCGCCCCCTCAAGGATGGTGTCATAGCTGACTTCGAAATCACGGAGGCCATGCTCCGACACTTTATCACCAAGGCCCACGGTCACCGGCGGTTTGTCCGACCCCGTGTTGTCATTGCAGTCCCAAGCGGCATCACGGAAGTGGAAAAGCGGGCCGTCAAAGACTCAGCGATGCACGCCGGGGCCCGCGAGGTCTATCTGATCGAAGAGCCCATGGCTGCAGCGATAGGAGTCGGCTTACCGGTCACCGATCCGGCAGGCAACATGATCATCGATATTGGAGGCGGCACAACCGAAGTCGCCATTATCTCACTGGCAGGCATTGTGATCAGTCGTAGTGTGCGCGTCGCAGGTGACGAACTTGACGATGCCATCGTCCAGTATCTCAAAAGAGCCTATAACTTGATGATCGGTGAGCGCACCGCTGAGGAAATCAAACTCCGACTTGGAAGCGCCTATCCAATCGATCAAGAACTGACCATGGAAGTCAAGGGACGCGACTTGGTCGCCGGGTTGCCAAAGACGGTGACTATCACCTCCCAAGAGATCCGAGAAGCGCTCATGGAACCCGTTTCAAGAATCGTCGAGGCAGTGAGGATAACCCTCGAGCGCTGCCCTCCTGAACTCTCGGCCGATCTCGTTGACAGTGGAGTTGTTCTTGCTGGCGGCGGAGCCCTTCTGCGTGGACTCGACAAACTCATTGCCGAGGAGACCGGACTCCCTGTCCATATCGCTGAGGATCCCCTTAGTGCCGTGGCAGAGGGCACTGGCAAAGCGCTTCAGGAGATCGAATTTCTCCGAGCTGTCGCCGCCGCTGACAGGGCAAGATCATAGAGGGCAACTAGCCTGACAAATTTCGTTCCCCCTCAGGGAAGACGACCATTTATCCGGCATGAAGAAGCTTCAGATAGCTGCACTGATTTTGTTGGCCGTAGCCGGTCTGTTTTTTTGTTTACTCGGATCGGGTGCCCTATCCTGGATGCAGTCTGGGCTCATTGGATTCCTATCACCGATCTCGCAGTCCGGTCACATCGTTAAAAGCAGCCTTGGTAGCATTGGTAAGGATCTTCTAACCCTTGACCAACTTGAGACGGAGTGCGGTCGTCTTGATGCGGAGAATCGCCGACTGCGTGCCGAAAATAATGGTCTGCGCGACCTCCTGGAGGAGAACAACCATCTACGGCAGGTGCTCGGTTACCGTGAGCATTCTTCCTTCCTACTCGTTCCCGCAACCATCCTTAGCCACGATTCGGGAGTATGGTGGAATACGGTTAAGATCAACAGGGGAACGAAGGACGGCATCGCTACCGACATGCCCGTCATTACTGACCGGGGACTAATTGGCAAGACGACCACCGTTTCGGAGAACATCTCGGAAGTCCTGCTCATCACCGACGAAAACTGCAAAGTGGCGGCGAAAGTCGAAGGAACCAAGGAGCAGGGAATCTGTGCCGGGCCACGGATCGGAAACGGGGATCTTCAGCTCACCTTCCTCAGTAAACTGGCCGATCTTCAACCGGGACAGAAGGTTTATACAGCAGGGGTAAGCGGAGGAGTCTTTCCTTCTGGCATAGCACTTGGCACAGTGAAAAAATTTCACCCCCGCGAACTCGATGGCGAGGCAACCCTCGAACCAGCGGCAGATCTCGATAACCTCGAGGAAGTCTTCATCGTCACGGGAGGCAAATGAGAATTTTGTTTCTTATTCTCCTGCTGTGCCTGCTGCCGGTAGCGGTAGTCATTCAGGATTTACTACCTGCCCTTCCGCCCTCCCAGGAACGCATCCAACTCCTTCCAGTCCTCTTCTGCTTCGGGGCACTGGCCCTTCCTTTTATTCCTGCACTCTTCTTTGCACTAGCCACCGCGCTGATACAAGGGTTGGTTCTCCTTCAATTCCAGTCGGGACATGCTGAAGGAGGGCTCGCACCCGCCATTCTCTTTTTCTTTGGCTGGGCGATTGTCTTACAGATGTCCGGAGAGGTGACCCATGGCTTGCGGTGGGAGCTCCATGCCCTGGGGAGCTTCCTGGTGACGATCACCATGCTGGGAGGCGAGTTCCTGATGATCTGTGCGAAGCGGGGTGGCCTTCCTGTAGATATGACTCTACTCACGCGCTTAGCGGTTCCAAGCGGACTCTCCCTACTGCTCGCCCCACTACTGTACTTACTATTGAGGTCCCTCGTTCCCATCTCTTCCGAAGGAACCTTAACCAAGAATCCGGCGCCCTTCGATCTCTGAGGTCATGAAAGTTCCGGATGAATCCCTGCGCAAGATCCTGATCCTCGGGGCATGCCTGACAATCGCGCTATGCCTGCTTGTATCGAGGATGTGGTATGTCCAGATCTATAAGGGTGCTGACTACAAGGCCCGCATCAAGGGGCACTCTCAGTTGACCATCAGGCTCCCCGCTGTACGCGGCGAAATCTGTGACAGGCGAGGAGTTCCGCTCGTCGAGAACCGAGCCAGCATGGAAGTTGAATTCTACCTTCCAGACATCGTCCGGGCATGGAGGGAAAAATACGACTCAGTTCCCGTGCGACATTACCGAGGACTTGATCACGGCATGCCGGTCAACAAGGAAGAGCCCGATATCGTCAAGATCGTCAATGACTCCATCGTTCCTCGCCTTGAAAAACTGGGCCTCGCTGGTGACTATAACAGTCGCAAGCTTCAAGCTCACTTTCGCGATAATTCGGAGGTTCCCTACGTCTACCGCCAGGATCTCGACTTTGAGACCATGGCACGCTTCAGCGAGAACAATCTCGATCTTCCTGGGGTCACGGTAACGCTTAAGCCGGTGCGTCACTATGTCTACGGAGCCCTGGCTGCCCATCTTTTCGGTTACGTCGGCGTCCCAACGAAGGTCGACAAGGAAGAGGCGGAGCAATTTAGTTTTTATCAGCCAGATATCGAGGGCAAGGCACAGGTTGAAAAAGCCTACGATGATGAACTGAGAGGCACGGCAGGCACACGCTTTCTTCAGCGCAATGCTCACGGCGTCATTGATGGGGAGACCTCGCGGATAGAACCCAAGCAGGGAGCCAGGGTCTGCATGACGATCGATGCCCGCATCCAGTATATCGTGGAGAAGGCCCTGCGTGTTGTCGGCAGGGGTGCAGCGGTCGTTCTTGACCCGAACAACGGGGAGATTCTCGCTATGGCGTCGGTCCCCTCATTCGACCCCAACCAGTTTGTCCCGAGCATCTCAAAGTCAGATTGGGACAAACTCGCGAAAGATCAGACTGATCCCCTCATGAACAGGGCGGTAAATGCTTATGCACCCGGATCCACCTTCAAACTCTGCACCGCGCTTGCAGGAATTAGGGCAGGAATCTCTGACAAGCAGTTCGACTGCACGGGCGGCGTCCAGTACGGAGATAAATACATGAAATGCTGGGTGCTCACTGCCAAGCCTCCTCTCCCTCCTCACGGCCGTCAGGACCTGAGTACGGCACTCAAAAATTCCTGTGATCCCTTCTTCTACCAGTATGGGAACGCAGCGGGTATCGACCAGATCGATGCTGTCGGCAGCATGCTCGGACTAGGGCAGAAATCCGATCTTCCACTGAACAATGTCGCGGCTGGTGTCATGCCGGGAACAACTTGGTTAGCCCAGAATTATCCCCGCGAGCGGTGGAGTCCCGGTTACACCGCCAACACTGCGATAGGACAGGGATTCGTGCTCGCAACTCCACTTCAGATGTCGGTCGTGGCCGCAACGGTTGCCAACGGAGGGACCGTCTACGAACCTCACCTCATCAAGAAGGTCGTCGCCCAGGATGGCACCGTCTTGAAGGATGAACCGATGAAGGTCCACAGCGATATCCTCAGGGATGGAGGAATCACAGCGGATCAGTTCGAGAAGGTCCGCATGGGAATGTGGAAAGTCGTCAACGATAGCGATGGCACCGCCCGCAAGGCACGGGTCAAGGATCTTGTCGTTGCCGGAAAGACCGGAACCGCACAGTTCTGGAGAAACGGCATCAAGGATTACCACACATGGTTTGTCTGCTTTGCACCCTACGACAAGCCCCGCTACGTGGTCTGCGTCTTCGTCCAGGGGGGCAAGTCGGGTGGTTCCGTCCCTGCTCCCATCGCCTCCAAAATCCTTGAGCAGATTCTGGCCATGGAAAACGGTCAGGAGATCAAACTCGACTTCCTGCCACCGGCAATGGGGAATTTCCAACAGATAAGCGGTGTTGATTTCAGTAAGGAATTTCCTTCCATGTACGGTACGGAGACGGATGCGGTGGATGCACCAACCGAAGCCCCCTCCCCTACAGGTGGCGGTGACGGAAGCGCAGGGGGGCCTTCGGCGAAGCCGGATATCAAGGAGGACGCAGACACCCAAGGACGAGCTAATAATAAACCGCGCCAGCAGGGTGGCCTTCAGAAATTTTTCAACTTCTTGGGGGGCGGTCGCTCCGCCGTTCCGAAACAATCCAACTAATGCAAACGAAACCCTATTAGTATAAAAACAGTTAGACTATTAATTGACATCACAAGCCCTCCTTAATTTCCAAGAGAACCCCATTACCACATCCCAATTTCCTATTTACTGCACCCTTCAACCATAATTCAAAGTCATCACTTTTCAACCTTCAGCCTAACCCATTAATTCACCCATTCAAAAATGAGCATCATTGAAACCGTCAAACGCCTCCTAGGCGTAAAAAAATCAGGCCCACGCATCGAGTTGGTCGTTAGTTGCGAAAAATTGGAAAAGCGAGTCGCCGTCCTAGAGGATGGAAAGCTCGAGGAGTACTCCATCGAGCGTGACAGCGAGCGCAACATCGTAGGAGGAATCTTCAAGGGCAAGGTGCGCAATATCGAGCATGGCCTCAAGGCAATGTTTGTTGATATCGGCTTTGAGAAGAACGCCTTTCTCCACTTCTGGGACGCCATTCCTGCCGCACTCGACAGCGGCATTGAGGCCGTACAGCGTTCCGGAAAACAGGCTCCGTCGAAGAAAAAACTCACCGCCAAGGATATCCCTACAGTCTACCCAGTCGGCAGTGAAATCATGGTTCAGGTGACCAAGGGACCGATCGGGACCAAAGGACCGCGCATCACCACCAATATTTCCATGGCGGGGCGTTACATGGTTCTGATGCCATTCAGCGACCAGTGCGGCATCTCTCGTAAAATCGAAGATCCCAAGGAGCGTGCGCGTCTCCGCAAGATCCTCACAGAATTAACCCTTCCGGAGGGAATGGGGATCATCATCCGCACCGCAGGCGAGGGCCAGAAGGCCCGATTCTTTGTGCGTGACCTAGGCTTTCTGCTCGACCAATGGCGCGAAGTGGAGAAGGGCATGGCTGAGAAACCGACCGCCAGCACACTCATTCTCGAACCCGATCTAATCGACCGCACTGTGCGCGACCTGCTTACCGAAAACGTAGATGCCGTTCATGTGGATGATCTCAGGGCGGCCGAGCGCATGCAGGAGCTAGTGGGCCAGATTTCCAAACGAGCCAAGAAGTCCATCCATCACTACAGCGGTCAGAAGCCCATCTTCGATAACTTCGACGTCCAGACACAGATCGACAGCGCCTTCCTCCGTCAAGTTTGGTTGCCATGCGGCGGCTACCTTGTCATCGACGAGACCGAGGCGATGATCGCTGTGGACGTTAACACCGGTAGGAACAAGGGGAGTAAGGACATGGACAAAACCCTCTTCCAGACGAACATGGAAGCTGCCGACGAGGTCGCCCGCCAACTCCGACTCCGCAACATAGGCGGCCTCATCGTTGTCGACTTCATCGACATGAAGAACCGCAAGGACCAGCAGGCCGTCTACCAGCGGATGCGTGACCGCCTCCGCCGGGACAAGGCGCGCACCCATGTCCTCCCGATCTCACCTCTCGGCCTCATGGAGATGACCCGTCAACGCGCCCAAGAGAGTCTATCCAGCTCTCTCTACACAAACTGCGCCTACTGCCACGGCAAAGGAGTCGTGAAGAGCTCCATGACCATGAGCGTCGAACTCCAGAGAGCACTGCACACTCTCATGAAGCGACATCAGGAGGATGTTCACGAGTTCCGCGTCACCGTACACCCAGAGCTTCTGAACAGACTCCGTACCGAGGACGAGGAACTTCTTATCGATATAGAGCGCCGCTATGCGGGGCGCCTTATCTTCCGCTCAGATGCCACGCTCCATGTGGAGAAGTTCTCCATCACGAACGCCCAAACGAATGAGGAGCTCAAAGTATGAGCAACTATCGCCCCTCAAATCGATAGGATCGCATGGGCCCTTATGCAGCCTATCAGGCTGGAGTCTTTTAGACTCCTCATCCGGATACCGAAATATAGCAAAACCCCGCTTCCTGAATAGGAGTGCGGGGTCTTTGTTGGGCGATTACTTCGCAATGGCGGGCAGGGGCAGGCCTCCGATCTGATCGCCCGCAAGGACCCCATGCGAAGCAAACCATCCCCGTGGGACTTCAAGAGCATACACAACGGCACTTGAAGCGCTCGGCACCGGAGTCTCGTCAAGTGGATTAAGTTCGTGAGTTTCCAAGATTCTTCCGGAAGCCGAGATATAAGCAATCGAGAGGGGAATCGGAGTATCCTTCATCCAGAAGTTGACGGAACGCGGTTGTGGAAAGACAAAAACCATACCCTCGTCAGGATCAAGCCCCTTGCGAGCCATTAAACCGAGCTCCCTGGAGGCATCATCAGCAGCCACTTGGGCGGCGAGTGTATTGGTACCCAGGGAGAGCAAAACTTTCTGGAGATTGTGCTGCGGTTGAGGCGCAGCTTGCAGGATGGGGAGACCCTGGAGCAAAAGACCCGAGAGCAGGAAAAAAAGCCAGCGCTTCATGCAAGAAAAACTAAAAGAGATGGATTGCGGTAGCGAGGGCAGAATCATGACAAAGATAAGAAGGGCGATTTCCGTACTCGATTCGAGAGAACGTCATTTTTCAAACCAAATTCCTTGCCATCAGCCGCTGACTTTCTACTCTATTTCCGCCTGAGAATTCCTCCATCCGGGCGATCTCTAATACCAGATGTCGAATTTCTTTCCCCGATGGGTCAATTGGTTCCCGCTACAGCTGCTCGTCTGCGCGCTAGTGGTGGGAGCGCCCGTGACCCTTGGGATCTGGTACTACTTCACCCCGAAGTACACCCGTGTCGGCTACCAACCTGACCAACCGGTTCCCTTCTCACACGCCCTGCACGTCAAACAGTTGGGCATGGACTGTCGTTATTGTCATAGCTTTGTGGAGGTTGCCGCTCATTCCAACCTCCCAACCACCCAGACCTGCATTAACTGCCATGGTGAGGGAAAGATACTCCCTAACAGTCCGCGACTGGCACCCGTTCGCGAAAGCTGGAAGACCGGCCAGCCGATTCCTTGGGTCCAGATTCATAGATTACCAGACTATGCCTACTTCAACCATGCCGTCCACGTGAACCGTGGGGTGAGTTGCTACAGTTGTCACGGTGCGGTCAACGAGATGAGCGTGGTCTATGAGGCTGAGTCCCTGAGTATGAAGTGGTGCCTGGACTGCCATCGCGCTCCTGAGAACTTCCTGCGTCCGCCCTCGGAGATCTTCAACATGTCTTGGCATCCCGCGACAGCTTCCGACCAACTTGAGATGGGGACGAAATTCAAAGAAGAGTGGAAGGTCAATCCACCAGTCAACTGCGGAGGATGCCACCGATGAAAAAGATTTTTCCACATCCTGAGCGTGATGCGAAACCCACTCTCTGGCGCTCGCTAAGCGAGCGTGAAAATTCCATAGCTTTCACCGAGGATCTTGGCCGTGAGTTTTCCGATCCAGCTTCCGGCCGAGAAGAGGGATCCTCAGGACTCTCGCGCCGCGATTTCATGCGCCTCATGGGTGCAGCAACCGCACTCTCGGGGGCTGCTCTGACCGGTTGCCGTCGCCCCGAGGCACATCTGGTTCCTTTTGCCAAGAGCGCCGAATGGACAATTCCCGGCAAGTTCCTTTATTACGCAAGTTCCATGCCCTCCCCGGTTGGGGCGGTTCCCCTGATCGTGACCACCTCCGATGGTCGCCCCACGAAGATTGAGGGAAATCCCCTACATCCTGCTAGCAACGGCTCGACCGATGCGTTTGCCCAGGCTTCAATACTTGATCTCTACGACCCGAACCGGTCCAAAGAAATCACTTTCAACTCCGTAAAATCGACGCGCGCAGCGCTCGACAGCCTGATCGCGGATATCAGGACGAGGGCCGTGGGCAACGGCGGCGAAGGGGTGGCCGTTCTCGTCGGTCGGGATCACTCACCAACCATCAACCGTCTTCACGCTTCGATTTCAAAACAGTTTCCAAAACTGATCTGGGTAGCAGATGAGGCCATATCCATGCGTGAATCAGAGGCGGCCGTCGCAGCAGCGATAGGAGCAGGAGTCAAACCGATCTATCATTTTGGGGGCGCTGACGTGATTCTTTCCCTGGACAGCGACTTTCTAAATCCTTCCGCCTCGGGGCTTGGATTTGCAAAGGGCTTCGCCCAGCGCCGCAATCCTGGACAGAAGATGAATCGGCTCTACGTGGCTGAAAACCACTTCAGCCTCACCGGCGGCATGGCCGATCACCGCCTTCGCGTGCGCTCAAGCGAAATCGGCAACTTTACAGCCACGCTTGCCGCTATCATCGCGCACAAAACCGGCGACACCGATCTGGCAACTCTCAGCACGACCTTCCTCACATCGACTGGAGCACAGAGAACAACAAAACTTGGCGATTACGGGCAATCCTGGATGAACGGGGTCGCTGATGACCTCATCTCCGCGCGTGGCAAAAGCATTGTGATCGCCGGTCCACAGCAGACCAAGGCCAGCCAGATTCTGGCGATTGCGATCAATTCCTCTCTTGGGAATCTGGGCACCACGATCCAAGCCGGCCAGACGAACGGCACTCCAGGCCCATCACTTGCTGATCTCTGTACGGCCATCAAGGCAGGATCGGTCAAGACTCTTCTGATTCTGGGAAACAATCCGGTTTACTCGGCGCAGCCAGACCTCGACTTTCGCAATCTGCTCGCCACTGTTCCCGAGACCTTGCACCTGAGTCTCTTCGCGGACGAGACAAGCAAGGCCTGCAACTGGCACGTTCCAGCAGCCCACTATCTGGAGCGATGGGGGGATTCCCGATCATTTGACGGAACTATTTGTTCCGTACAGCCAATGATTCTTCCCCTGTGGAACGGAGTCTCTTCTGTGGAGATTCTAGCCCAGTTAGCAGGCGAAAGCGGGGATGCCCTGACAGCCGTACGGTCGAGCTTCAACACCTACTCAAGCAACTCCTCGGATGACGCTTGGAACACCTTCCTGAAAAACGGCTTTGCCGCAGGAACTGCCTGGCCTCTTTCCAATCCCTCTTTTAATCAGGAGTCTGCCCTTACCGCCCTCCGGACTGCGGAAGGAGTTCTTGAACCGGGAGAGTTTGAAGTAGTTTTTCTCCGGAGTTCGAGCGTGGATGATGGCCGCTATGCGGGAAATTCCTGGCTTCAGGAGACCCCCGATTTCGTGACAAAGCTTGTCTGGGACAACGCAGCCCTGATCAGCCCAGCAGACGCCCGCATGCTAGGCATCAAGGACGGAGATTTTGTAAAAATCACCGCCGGTAGCCGCTCCGTGCAAGCCGCTGCCCTCGTGGCTCCAGGCCATGCCGAGAAATCTGTCAGCATCGCCCTTGGTTACGGTCGCCAAGGTATTACCCATGTGATGGACAAGGTTGGTTTCGATGCCTATCCGCTTCGCTCTTCCGGCCTTGGTTTTCGTACCGGGGTAAAAGTAGAGTCACTACCGTGTGCACCCTATGTCTTCGCCCGCACTCAGGATCACCAGAATATGGAGGGTCGCGACATTGCCCGCGAGGGAACCCTTGAGACCTTCAAGAAGGAACCTGGATTCGCCGCAGAGATGGATGGCGAGTTGGCCAAACCGATCTCAATCTATCCAAATCCCCCACTCACTTCAGACCTTCAGTGGGGCCTCTCGGTTGACCTGAATTCCTGCATCGGCTGCAATGCCTGCATTGTTGCCTGCCAGGCGGAGAATAACATACCCGTCGTTGGCAAGGATCAGATCCGCCGCGGTCGCGACATGGCTTGGATCCGTATCGATCGTTGGTTCTCCAGTGCCGATCACAAGGAGGAGAGTCTCGAGATGATCCCAATGGCCGTCATGTGCCAGCAATGCGAGAGTGCTCCATGCGAGGCGGTTTGCCCGGCAAATGCAACCGTCCACAGTGAAGAAGGTCTTAACCTGATGGCGTATAACCGCTGCATCGGCACCCGTTACTGCGCCAACAACTGCCCCTGGAAGGTTCGCCGCTTCAACTGGTTTGATTACAACGAGCGTCCGCTTGATGAGCTCTACTACGGACCGCTTGCACCCAAGGGAATGGCCGACAGCCTCAAGATGTCGAAGAATCCGAATGTAACTGTCCGCATGCGCGGAGTCATGGAAAAATGCACCTTCTGCATCCAGCGCATCGAGGAGGCGAAGATCGCCCGCTCGGTGAAGGCCGGCGCAAGCGATGTCACCAAGACCCCGATGCCTGCTTTCAAGACTGCCTGCCAGCAAGCATGTCCCTCCGAGTCGATTGTCTTCGGAAATATCAAGGATCCCGAGAGTGCAGTCTCGAAGGCCAAGGCCGATGAGCGCACC
>WBXH01000017.1 GCA_008933015.1 Verrucomicrobiota bacterium
AAGTCTCACGAGAAGTTCATTGCAAAATTCGATCTCCCCTTCCCCCTGCTGAGCGACACCGATAAATCAATCGTTGTGGCCTATGGTGTCTGGGTGGAGAAGTCGATGTACGGAAAGAAGTACATGGGGACAGAGCGCACGACTTTCGTGATTGATGCCAAAGGGAGAATTGCTGCGATTATCCCAAAGGTTAAGCCTGCTGAGCATCTCGGACTTGTGGTGAAAGCACTGAAGGAGCTGGGTAATTAAAGGTTTTCACTACGGGAGAATCTCCTCCGCTCTTTTCAGCAGTCTGCTTTCCGGAGCGAGGAGAAAGCCTCTCCAAGATGGGTGATCACTGAAGAAGCAGCGAGGGACTCCTGAGAGTCTTGGTCATTGAAGACTGCTATTTCCGCGGCACGTCCGCAGATCCATGCACCAAGCATCGCGGCATCCCGAGGAGAGTGTCCGCCACCGATCAGCGCAGCAGAGACGCCGGTAAGGACATCCCCCATCCCGCCACTCCCCATGCCTGGGTTGCCTGTACTGTTGAATACCGGCGGGCATCCCTGCTCTGCGATAATTGTACGCGCTCCCTTCAACAGCAGGGTAACTGGATAAGATGTTACAAATTCCGTCGCCCAATCACGGCGCGATCGTCCCATCCGTGGAAAAAGGCGCTCCATTTCTCCGGGATGCGGAGTTAAAAGACGAGGGCCAACACAGTGAGAAAGAAGTGATGTATCGGCTGAGACTGCATTCAGCGCATCTGCATCCACGACACAGGGGTGTGCAACATCACGGACTACTGAGCGCAACTCTTCATGATAGGCTGCTCCAAGACCTGGCCCGAGTGCCAGCACATCCAGTTTCTCCATAAAAACGTCGCTGTATGCTTCTATCCGGTGCACCATGACCTCGGGAATACAGGCGGCGGCTAAAATCTCGTAGGAATCGGGCAAGGCATAGAGGGTAACAAGACCAGCACCTGCATGAACTGAAGCCGAGGAGACCAGTCTCGCAGCACCAAGATAACCCAGCGATCCGGCAAGGATGCCAATCCGTCCGTAGCTTCCCTTAAAGGTATCGAAGTCACGGATCGGTAGGAGATGGCGTAATTGCGTTGGAGTGATGAGGGAAGCAGGATCTCCTTCCGAAAAAAAGAGATCGGGAAGAGGTACCAGCGCAATCCTGCCAACAACGGGGGTCGCGGTATCGGCAACCAGACCTGACTTCACCCCTCCTACTGTCACCGTAAGATCAGATTGCACGCAAGGGGTGAAGACTTCTCCTGTAGTGGCATCCAGTCCGGAGGGGATATCGACAGCCACGGTAAATCCTCCATATTTCACACGGAGGTGATTCATCTCGATTATCTGGTCAGCAATGATTCCCTTGGGAGCTCCAACAGCTCCGATTCCAAGAAGGCCGTCAAGAATGACAAGGGGTCCGAAAATGGGCGGGAGAGAGCTTATGCATTGAGAGTGTTCCAGGGATTCCAGATGCTCACGTGCCAATGGGGACATCTCATCGACTGAAGTCGTCAAGCGGATCAGAATATTCCACCCTTGGACTTCGAGATGGCGAGCAACTACAAGGGCATCTCCTCCGTTGTGACCTTTGCCACAAAAAACGACGAGGGTAGAGGGCTTTGGAAAATATTGATGGATAACACTGGCAATTTCCTCACCAGCGATCTCAATCAAGCCAGCAGGGGTAGATCCTTTACAGAAAGCAGCATCCTCTGCTGCCTTCATTTGTTCAGCTGTCATAATCATGAAAAGATTTTGTTGGCTCTTTTTTTCAGACAAACAAATCCGCTCACATCAAATCCTCTCCGTCTCCACGTCCCTGCGCGAGACATAAGTGATTCAAAAAGTCAGATGCTCTCCCCGTAGACTCAACACTCTTAGCATGACTTCCTCGATAAGGTTATTGGGACATGAGGCTCCTGCGGTAATGGCAATGCGGGCATCACTCCCGGTCCTAGGAAGCCAAGATTGATGGGATGTTATCTCCTGCTTCAGATGGAGGTCGAAGTGCCGAATCAGATCTGGTGACTCAAGGCACTCTTGATTCCGAATGAAGTAGGTGGGGGCTTTCTGCTCCCCCATCTCAGCAAGGTGCGTGGTGTTTGAACTGTTATAGCCTCCCACCACAAGGAGCAGGTCGAGTGGTGTCAGAAGAAGCTCTTTGAGTGCATCCTGCCTATCTTGGGTAGCCCCGCAAATGGTGTCGAAAAGACGGAAATTCTCTCCCGATCCATCACGAATCTGAACCGCATCCCGAAGCATGCACTGAACAGATTCCGTCTCCTCTCGCAGCATGGTGGTCTGATTGGCTACACCGATTCTATGCAGGTGAAGATCCGGGTCAAATCCCTCCGAGAAATTACCTGCAAACCGCTTAAGAAACCCTTCGCGACTTCCCCTGCCAAGAATGTAATCACAAACAAAGGCCGTCTCCTCGAGATTCAAAACGATCAGGTAACGTCCACTACCTGAACCAAGGGCCCGTGAAGCCGTTGCCCGCGTCTCCTCGTGGGAGGACTTTCCATGAATGATCGAGGTAACATTCTCACCGGCATTCTGCCTGACGCGCTTCCAGACACTCATGACATCACCACAGGTGGTATCGACAATCCGACAACCATGTTTCTTGATCTCTTCAAGAAGTGAAACTTCAGCTCCGAATGCGGGTACGATCACGACATCATCCGGACCAAGATCACTGACATTTGGACGTCCATTCCCATCGAGTAGATTACTGATCCCAAGGGAGGCGATCTGGTTGTTGACTTCAGGGTTGTGAATGATCTCACCGATAAGGAAGAGGCGGGCCTCTGGGAAGACCTTGCGGGCAGCATAAGCAAGATCAATGGCCCTCTCGACTCCGTAACAAAATCCAAACTGCTTCGCCAAACGGATAGTTGTCTTGCCCACAAACAGAACGGAGCCATCAGACCGAACCCTCTCGACAAGACTACTGTGGTAATGACGCTCGACCTGCTCCTGTACCCGCAGCATGACCTCGGGTGTGCGGAGGTTCACTTTGGGACCAGGCACGGGAAGATTGCTCACTCGATCCTGTTACTGGAAGAACACCGGCGGCTTGATTTGCTCAAAATACTTCTGGGCTGTCAGCAGGGCCGATGGAAGATCGGGATCGTTATAATCCATTGGTCTTGGTGCCTTGTCTCCGATCGTTGAGTCCTCAGGCTGTATTGATGCAATCTTAATAGGGGTCCCCTCATGAACGAGTGCAAAAAACTTTCCAGCATCATTGGCATGAAGGCGAATGCAGCCGTGGCTCTTGGGCACAGGCCAGACCCAGCCGAGATGAAAACCGTACCCGGGAGTAAATTCTACCCAGTAGGGCATCGGATAACCGACGTAATGACCATGGGCTTGGGCAGCTTCACTAGGAACGATAGCATCCTTCAAAACAGAAAATCCGTATGCACCGGAACGCTTGTTGCGTTCCTTACGAGTGACGCAGAAATTGCCCTTGGGCGTAGGGTGTGAAGGAATTCCTACACAGCAGGCCGTGACGAGAAGCGGCCTAGTGCCCTCCATCACATAGACCATCTGCTTATCGAGAGAGACCTTCACCACAACCTTGGAGGGATCCTTGGGCCTGTAGGCTGGTTGATCATAAACCTGACGTTGGGCCAACTGGCTGCATCCCCCCAGCAGAAGTAGCGGCATTAAAAAAAGAATGGGAATAAGACGTGTCATTCTTTCATGCAAAACGGAAAATGGACGCCTGTCAAATGGGGCTTGCACGCAAAAATCCAGGGTTAGAGTATTCCTTCCATCTTTGACCTTTGGTCAACGACCTCCTATCGTTGGGAGAGAAAGATGATTAAGGCCGATGACTATAATTATGCCCTGGAAAACACGAAGGTGCTGGTTTCCCCTGCTTCAGCTATCGAGACCTATGGACAGACTAGTTTTCGATTCTGTCTGCTCACGGAACCGATGGATGAAATCGGCTCCGTAAGAATCCGCAAAGGAGTGATCCATGCAGAGCGCCCCAGGATTCTTGCTCCCCAGTATATCAGCAGGCTGCTTCTGGAAGGGTTCGGGGACAAAGCACAAGACTTTGCTGGATGGGTCGAGGACCAAAAAGATTTTCATTTTCTCCGTTACGGATTTTCCCTCAAAAAAACCGATCTTTCCGAGCATCTCCTCAGGGAACCTATGGAGGAAGCCGTTCAGCGAATGGAAGAGGAGATTAAAAAACAAAGTGATCCGATGGCCGCATTGATCGAGGGAATCGATGATGCCTGGGAGGTATGCCTCATGAAATTCACCATGGATGTCATCCAACGCTCGGCCGGGGAGAATGTTGCTGAATGGAAGCGCCGCGGCCTTATTTAACCTTTTAACACACTCTAACACCTCTTAACTAAACGATGAAAACCTTCAGATTCCTTACCCTTCTTACCCTTGGCCTCCTCATCTTTGGATCCGCCGGATACTTCGGATATGAGCTCTTCGTCAAACCCTCCAGAATGGAAAAAAGGGCAAAATCTCTTGAAGCAGGAGTACCAGCTCCAACAGCAACACCGGACCCAGGACTCCCTGAATTCCAACGTCTTAAAGCTCTCCAATCCTCAGGACAACTAGTCCCAGCTCGGGATGGCTGGAACGCTTGGATCGTCACCAACAAACAATCCCCCCTTTTGCCTGAAGCCCTCAATCTGCTTGGAGCGGCAAACATGGCATTGATGTTCCAATCCTCCGGAAATCCATCGACCACCAGTTATACAGTGGTGAAAGGTGACTCTTTGGCAAAGATTGCAGCCAAACATCATTCCAATGCAGAACTGATCCAGAGAGCCAACCAACTTCCGAACATCAACCTGCAAATCGGGGAGCAACTGATCATTCCTGCTCCTAAGATTTCATTAGAAATCGATCGCGCCAACAAGACACTGACCTTGCTTGATAACGGCTCCTTCTTGAAGGCGTACTCCCTCCTCTCCTCTCCGAGGCCTCCCAAAACATCAGCCAATGTCACCTCAAAGGTAATCGATAAACTCGCTACCGCCGGGAGCAAAAGAGTCGCCTTCGGAGACAAATCCTATTCCCAAAGCGAAAGGGTCATCTTGCTGGCCCAGTCACCAGCGATCGTAGGTTTCAAGCCAGCGCCCACCCCCCCCCCGGCAGCAGTTACTCCCCCTTCAACTAATACTCCCGTCGCAGTGAATACTGGGACAAATGACTCCATTGCATCCACTTCCCCTCAAGCAACCTCTCAATCCACACCTCTCCCGTTTCCTAGTGGATACGTGCTTGCCTCCGAGGACATCCTTGAGATCTTCCCCCTTGTTTCCCGCAATACGGTCGTCGTTATTCACTAATCGTTTCGGTTACAACTTATTATTATCCCATGAATATCCAGCCCCTTGATTTTGAGCTTCCGATCGCCGATCTTGAACGTCGTGTGGCCGAGTTAGCAGAAAAACGTCCCTCTGAAGACACCTTGCTGCTTGCTGCCCGAGCCGATCTGGAAAAGGAGAGAATCGCTCTCTATGGTAACCTCTCCCCATGGCAGCGCGTGCAGATTGCACGTCATCCGAACAGACCCTATTTCCTTGATTACGTCTCCACCTGCGTGACTGATTTTGTGGAGTTGCATGGAGATCGTTTTTTTGGTGATGACAAGGCGATGCCAGCTGGCATCGGGCGTATCGGTGGGCATCGTTGTGTCATCATCGGTCAGCAGAAGGGGAGAAATGTGAAGGAGAATGTCCTTAGAAACTTCGGGAGCCCACATCCGGAGGGATACCGCAAAGCGCTCCGTCTTATGCGAATGGCAGAAAAATTCTCCCTTCCCATCGTCTGTTTCATCGATACACCAGGAGCCTATCCCGGTGTTGGAGCGGAAGAGAGGCACATCGCAGAAGCCATCGCGGTCAATCTTCGTGAAATGATGTTGCTAAAAACACCCATCGTGGCTGTCGTGATCGGTGAAGGTGGAAGCGGTGGAGCACTCGGCATCGGCGTGGCCGACCGTGTTCTGATGCTGGAGAATGCCTACTACTCGGTGATCTCTCCCGAGGGATGTGCCGCCATCCTTTGGAAACACAGAAAACATGCCCCTGAAGCAGCGGCAGCACTGCGGTTAACAGCCGATGATCTTCAGGAATTCGGACTTATTGACGGGATCATTCCCGAACCCCTAGGGGGAGCACACAGGGATGCCCTTGCCGTCTCGGCTTCACTTACGGAATCAATCGCATCGGCACTATCAACACTCCATGAGATCCCTATGAAGAAGCTCCTGGATGAACGCTATGCCAAATTCCGAGGAATGGGCATTTTCTCAGAATAGTTTTTTTTCACAGTCGTTTCGTTCGGATTGAATACGAGCGTGATCTCTCCCCTTGCTGGATTCACAAGGTAGTAGGCGTGAAGTTCCGAAGGAGTGCCCTGACGATATTCCTCGTGAATTTTTGTAAGTTCCCGCGCCACACATACTCTGGCCGATGGGGCGATCACTTCCAAATCGGACAGACATGCCGAAAGGCGGTGGGGAGACTCAAAGTAGAGGCTGGTCATCCCAGCAGAAGCTGCCCTGCGCAATTCAGCACGACGACCAGATCCAGATGAAGGAAGAAAGCCCCCGAAAACGAAAGGAACAGGTGGTAGGCCACTTCCAGCGATCGCAGTGACTACCGCGCTTGGACCTGGGAGAACGGTGTAGGCAATCTTCTCATCAATACACGCCCTCACCAGACGATATCCAGGATCGCTCACCGAGGGAGTCCCTGCATCAGTGACCATCGCAAGGCGTTCTCCAATTTTAAGGCGCCTTATCAACTCGGGTAGGCGCCTCTCTTCATTATGCTCGTGAAAACTGACAAGCGGTCTTCGGATCTTAAGATGTCCGAGCAGGTTTGCCGCCCTTCGGGTGTCCTCAGCGATGACAACATCGCAGACCTTTAAAGCCTCGATAGCACGCAGGGTAAGATCACCCAAGTTACCAATTGGAGTGGATACCAACGTGAGAAGGGGAAAGCAACGATCCACTCCTACCTTAGCCTCAAATGAGGCGACCTCATTCAGAAGAGGAGAATCATCAGGCCATTCCGTGTCCGGTGACACTGATTGATCACCGTGATCACGGTTTTCACCATTCATTTTTATAGAATCATAAAATCGTGATCACCAACCCTCAGATACTTTACTAACAAGTTTTTCAGCCATTCTCTGCGCCGCAATAGGGTAGTTCATGTTCTGGTTGGTGACCAAGTCTGAGTTCACAAGATCTCCCTCGGAGAAGAAAGGGGTCACACCAATGGCAATTCCCTCCATCAGAACAGCCCCTGTGATCCGATCAATGACTCGGTAGGAAACCTTGAGCGTGAGCTCAAATTCCGATGTTTGCAGAACGTTGCTGGAGAAAACACGCATTGGCAGGCGTTCCACGCTCACAATGGTTCCCTCAACCACGGCATCAGCCTGGTCTGTTGATTCAATCCGGTAGGTTCCATCCTGCTGGAACTGTTTTACCACAGCATCGGCAGTCTGTGACTCAAGACGCGGAAGAAGCGTTTTATTCTTAAAGGTATTTACCGCGATCGTGGTGATGCGTCGCATCGGGGTAGGCTTAATCTCACCGACATGATAACCGCAGCCTTGAAGAGCGAATAGAATCGGAATCAAAAGAAAAACAGGAATTTTCGGCATCATGGTGCAAGAGGGGTTTTTTGCTGAGGGGGCAGAACCGGAGGCTCTTGAAGCGGGATGGGAGCAGCGTCACGCATGTTTGCCTTCATCTCGGGCTGAGGCAGCGGAGATTCCTCACCCATCACATCCTTTTTTGAGGGGGCGTCATAATTGGCAAGAGCCGTTGTCTCAACCTGAGCCTGCAGTCGCCGACGCTCGGCCAGACGTTCAGCATTTTCCGGACGCTGCTGTCCTGTTCTGAGTGAATCTTCGCCATAAAGGGCCTTCAACTCATCAAGACGCGTCTTGGAAGCGGTCGCTTCGGCACTCTGTGGGAATCGACGGATCACGTCGTTATAGTAAATGCTGGCCGCCTTGAAATCTTTGGAGAAATCGTAAAAGCGGGCAACGCGGAGAGTGTCAGCGGATTCCTTTGTCAGCATGGCTTTCATGTTCTCACCGGCTTGCTGGATCTTCTCACTATTTGGGTACTGAAGAAGAAAGTCCTGATAATTATTCTGAGCCTCCTTGAGTGCTGACAAATCTTGGGATTTTCCGGTCATCCCGAGACGCTGATAGACATAGGCGACCTGGTACTGGGCACTGTGGCAGGCTGGGCTATTCGGATATTTATTAAGCACCTTTTGGTACTCGGCTATGGCTTCCTTGGCTTTCCCCTGCTTCTCCATGGCAAGGCCAAGATTGAACTGTATAATTCCTGCATGCTTACTGTAGGGCGAAACCTTTAAGATTGAAGTGTACATCTCTTCAGCCTTCTCCATCGAGGGCACCATCGGGATTCCCAGGAATTTGACCTTCATTCCTTTCAGATAGCTGTTGGCGATGTTGATCTGATCTGCAACCGACTCCTCAAAGTTTGAAGTCTCCGGATACTTTTTCAGGAGGTTCTGGTATTCGTTGAAGGCTGATTCAAACTCTCCCTTGCTCTTGAGTTGTTTGGCCAGCTTGAACTGAGCGGTCGGTGCTTCTTTGCTCTTGGGATAGTTCTTGGCTATGTACCGGTAGGTTTTGATTGCGTTCTCAGTATCACCGGCATCGACCAACGCATCCGCAGCGGCCAACTGATCTGAACTCAACCCCTTCGGAGTGAAATTATTGGTGGCTGGTTGGGACTTCACCAACCCCTCAGACTGGGCATGGAGCTGAAAAGGTATCAGGCAAAGTGAAACCATCGTAATAACTCCCGACACAAGGAGTCGCTTAAAGGGTAAGATGTTGCCAAGGGTTATCATCCGGATCACTCGACGCTAGGGAAACAGGACCTCAATCGTCAAGAAAGGGGATCACCTGCATACGAGAAGATACCAAAGGGATGTCTGGATCTTTCTATTAATCAGCATTAATGAAAGAGAGCATTCATTGCAGTTGTATGAAATCCACCACAAGCCGCCGCAAAGACTCCACTCGTGATCAGATCATCCACTCTTACATGGATCAACTGCAAGAGAGTGGGCGTCCCCCTGCATCGGTCCGACGGATTTGTCAGCACCTGAAAATATCAGAGGAAGCTTTTTACAAGGAATTCCCAACGATGGATGCCGTAGAAAAACATTTCTGGAAGGGGTGGATGGATCATCTGATCAAGGCAGTCAGTAACGGCAAAGAGTGGAAGAGCTTCACCGCAAAACAACAATATCTGGCATTCTTGTTTGCCTTTTCCGAGGCGGGATTAAAACACCGTTCACTCCTTGAGCAACGTTTTGGCAAACTCACGCTTCTTTGCAACCCCTCATGGCTTGATTGCTTAAAAGATAGCTTTAAGGATTTTGCAGCCGAACTCATCGGCCATGGCATGGAGAGCGGGGAGATTGCATCGCGAGGCCCCCTTGGAAACTTCTACCCCGAAGTTCTCTACATTCATTGGCGAAGCGTCCTTGGTTATTTTCTCAAGGACGAGAGCCATGGATTCGAACAAACCGATGCCTTTGTCCAGAAGACAGTAGAGTTTGCCTTTGATCTGCTTCGGACCCAGGTCATCGATTCAGCAGCCGATCTGCTCCGCTTCCTTATCCCACAGATCACGAACTTCGGGAGAAAGCATTGAAAAACAGAGGCATCCCCCAAGAGCCTAAAAAAAACTCAAACACAGGAGGAAAGTCCTCCCAAGAATCCATCCGAAGCACCCCAATCAGCAGGATGGCTGCACTTGGAGGAACGGGGGCAAAGGTTGGAATCAACTACCTGAAGTATTACGGGCGGCGAGCCTTGGCGAGAAGAAGCGATTCTTCCTCGGAAAAACATGCAAGGCAACTGGATGAGGAGAACGCCTCCACCATTTATGATACCTTCAGCAAATTGAAGGGAGGCCCTCTAAAACTGGCCCAGATGCTTAGTATCGATCGCAACCTTCTCCCCCGGGCCTATTCCGATCAGTTTGTGCAAGCCCAGTACTCCGTCCCCCCTCTCTCCTACCCGCTTGTGGTAAAGACCTTTCGCCGGGATTTCGCCAAGGATCCTTTAGATCTCTTCGACTCATTCGGGCGCGAGGCTGCACACGGAGCTTCTATCGGTCAGGTTCACAAGGCTACATTGAAAGGAAAGGAATACGCTGTCAAAGTGCAGTACCCCGGTGTCGCTGAAAGTCTCAAGAGCGATCTTCGCGTCGTGAAGCCAATCGCTTTGAGGGTGCTGGGTCTCCGAGAAAAAGACGTGGATCAGTACTTCCGCGAAGTCGAGTCGCGCCTCTTGGAAGAGACCGATTACACCCTTGAACTGGAGCGCTCGATCCATCTTTCCTCATCCTCTTCACATCTAAAGAACATCAGCTTTCCCAAGTATCACCCGGAACATTCCTCACGGCACATACTCAGCATGGAGTGGATCGTCGGGCAACAACTCGACAGATTCGCTGATGGCGACGCTTCACAATCAGAACGAGACCTGATCGGTCAGGCTCTTTGGGATTTTTACAGTCATCAGGTTCATGATCTGAACCTCTTTCATGCCGATCCTCATCCCGGCAATTTTTTAGTCTCGGAGGGTAAACTCTGCGTGCTCGATTTCGGTTGCACGAAGCAGATCACTCACGAGTTTTATCGGAAACAGTTTCGTTTTCTGGATCCTAACTTGCAGGGTAATCCAATCCTCCTAGAGGAGGCTCTTCGTGATCTGGAAGTGATCATTCCGAGTGATACTCAAAAAGAAATCTCACAGATCACATCGCTCTGCAGTACCTGGCTTGACTTGCTAGCTCTTCCCTTCCGTGCGGGAAACTTCGACTTCGGGGATCCCGGATTCCTGAAGTCCATCTACGACATGGGAGAGGAGAACAGGAAGGCAGACCACCTTCGCACCATGAAGGGTCAAAGAGGTTCTCCCGATACAATCTATGTGAACCGCGCCTTCTTCGGACTCTACAGCCTACTGGGAAGACTTCGCTCCAAGGTCAAGGTTTCACTCCCCGAGTGGCTGAAATCTTAAAACGACCAACAAAAAAAGCCGGACCTCAAATGGCCCGGCTTGCTCTCGATAAAATCTGTAAAAAGGGGGGTTATTTCTTCTCGGCAGAGAGCCCAAGTCCAAGCCATCCCACGCCTGCAAAAATTAACTCAATGCCTAAGAAAAGCCCCAGCATATAAAGCCCTGTGGCAGGCCATTGCGAAATAATCAAGGCTCCTAGAATAATCGAAATAGCAGCACTGAAAAGAACCCAACTAGCCCCCTTGTGATGGCGCATCTTGAAGGCAAGAAACATTCGGAAAACCCCTCCGAAGAGTATGGCCCACCCGAGGAAGAGAGTGAAGGCAATGGCCGCCTTGAAGGGGTGTGCAATGAAAACATAACCGGCTACTCCGTAGGCGATAGCGACAAAGGCATACCAGAAATGACTCTTCCAACCATGAATGGTGAAGAGTTTGATGAACTGGAAGGCGCAAGCGAACATGAGGATGAAACCGATGAACGTCGCCACAGCTGCCGTCGAGACGAGTTGGTCACCCAAGGCAAACATACCCAACAGGATCATGGAAATACCCCCAGCGATAGCCCAACCGCGGGAGACTGGAGGGTGAGTAAGTGCGGTAAGAGGTGAGGTGCTATGATCCATAAGAGTCCCTTTATGAGGACATCCAAGCAGGCTGGCAAGATCGAAAGCAGTCAAACGAAAAAGCGCAACAAACATCCCCTTCCAAAACCAGATGACGGTTTACCCAAGCCATCTAAATGGACTGAGGAAATCGCTCTAGGACCTAACGCCAAGAGCGAAACCCGAACCACTGAACCTTTGCTACTCGCTCGACTTTGCAGGAGTTGGTGATGCGGACTTTGCTCCTTTCGCTGCCTGCTGTGACTGAATCTGAGAAGCTAGATTTTGCACAGCCTGCTGAAGATCAGTGAGAGGAACCCATCCAATCAGATTTCCCTGCTGACCAGTCGACTTATCAGCAAAAGAGGCTGCGTTAAGCAGGCGTGCCTCACCTGTTTTGGAATTCCATTCCACAACAGAGTTAACCTGTTTGTCGGCGATGGTAACAACAACAGAAACACATTGGAATGCCCCCTGATCCTCAACAACAGCTTTCTTTGCGCAGGAGGAGAATGAAACAGATGCAAGAACAGACAACAGCAAGCAAAATGAAAACTTCATAATGACTAAAAATAATGCCCTAAGAGGCGAAGCCGCAAGATTAAATCGTCATCATATCCACAACAGCTCTCAACAAGCCAACCAAACCAACGACCTTGAACAACAACTTGGTTTGAGAGTAACAGGCAAACTTTCTTGAGGCTTTGAGACCTCTGCTAAAGAGTCAGGCAATGGACAACTATTTCTCCGAACTTGGACGAGCTGTTTATGACAAGTGGAAAGCCAAAGATTTCTCTCTGATCGAATTCCCTATGATCGCGCAACAGGCGCTCGAAAAGAAACCACCTGCACGCCATGTCGATCTGGATCAACTCCTCCACAATTTTCTGCTCGATGACAACCAACCCTTCCAGACCACCTCCGGATTTGGTCAACCCGAATTGATCGTTTACGACAGTCCCAAATTCTACATTCAGATTCTCTTCTGGCTCGATGGAACAACCGACATCCACCAACACGGTTTTTCAGGTGCGTTCCACGTGCTCGCCGGCTCAAGCATTCATTCCCGTTTTGATTTTACCAATGTCACCCCGATCACTCCCCACTTCCGAATAGGAGATGTGATACTTCAGGAAACACACCTGCTCGACACAGGACGCACGGTCCCGATTCATTCGGGCCCAGGCTTCATCCACTCGCTCTTTCACCTCGAAACCCCTTCCGTCACGGTGGTGATCCGTACCCATTCGGACCCCGGGACGGATCCCCAGTTCACCTACCTGCCTCCGCATGTGGCACTTGATCCCGCCAAACATGATTCTCTCACTACTCGAAGAAAACAACTCTTGGATGTCCTTGAACAAACTGGAGACGAGAACTATGCGCCTCTTGTAATCAAGATGCTAAACGGGTTGGACTTCGAGCGCGGCTTTTTCATTCTGCAGAACTGCATCGCCACCCTCCGTCATCTTGGAGTGTGGGAAAAGGCTTGGGGAAGATTTTCCCGCAAGCATGGCAAATTAGCCTTAGCGGTAGCACCGACATTGAATGAAATCATTAGGCGTGATGGAATCGCCGCCCTCAGGGCCTCGTTTGAAGATGTTGAGCACAGATTCTTCCTGGCTCTTCTCCTCAATGTCGGCAGCCGCGCTGAAATCCTACGGTTGATTTCATCAAGAATGGATGAGGATCCTCTCCGGGCAATTGCTCGTTGGGCAGGCGAGATAATCCGGGCCACGGAATCCGGGATATGGATGCTTGATGCCTTTTTCCCGTTTAAGGCCGGCGAGAACGATGACCTTGAACAAGAACAGGAGTTCCTTCTTGAAGCGTTACACCATTTCATTACGGGTGAAAAACCTTCTCCGAAACTAAGGAAACTTTCCAAGGTCAACCTTGAGTTGCTCAAGGAGACGCTAAAGCATTCCAGTTGGCGCAACCTCCTTCTTCCGGACAAGTCCGCCACATCCCGTAACAGATCGGGGAAGTTGCATGCATGAAATGGTGTAAGGGAAGTTAGACCTCTTTGACAGCCTTCGCTTGTGAACGGGTGATTTTTCATCAAAGAATCACATCATGATTAGAATCTTTCCATCTCTCCTCCTGGGTGCCTTTTTGTTCATGTGCTTATCCAGCCGTGCCGAAGAGTCCTTCGGAACCAATTTCACAAGTATTCAGCAAGAGGAACTACTCTCCGGAAAAAAAATAAAGATCGAAGAGGAAATTCCCGGAAATCCCTGGCCACGTTTCTCGATCTACCAGCTGGTCAAATCATCCCCAGAAAACGTGGCGGCAGTCTTCTGGAACTGTGAGCTTGATCCTGAATATATACCCAACTGCCTCTCCGTACGAATTCTGAAACATCCCAGTCCCGGGGTAATCGAGGCTGAATATACGTTGAAAATGCCGTTTTTCCTGCCGAATGAAGTGTACATATCGCGTAACGAACTGACTTCACCCTCTCCTGCAACCTACATGATCTCGTGGCAAGTGGATAAGACGCGCTACATCCGGAAATCACAAGGCAACATCCTTCTGCAACCCGCACATGGGGGAACTCTTATTCGCTACACCAATCTAGTGGAACCAGGCAGTAAGTTTGCACGGCTTCTCCGCACACAGGCCGGCACACAGGTCATCGAGTGTGTAGGGGCACTCACAAGCCAGGTCGAACAGGAACTCGGGAAATCATCTGCCCTGCTGATGAAGCAGGTTGAGGAACTTCGCAAATCTCAGCAAAGCCAGAGCAATAGCAGATCCGAATAATCGCTTTGGAAGCACTTCCTCATTTCTCCAACGCGGGCTGGGCTGTTGCGATCGTCGCAGCTCTCTGCATCGGATTCACAAAAGCTGGGTTCGGGGGGTTTGGTGTTGTAGCTGGCCTTTTGATGGCACAGATCCTTCCCCCGAAGGAGTCGACTGGGGCGGTTCTCCCCATGCTTTTGGCTGCAGATCTGATGGCCATCTGGAGCTATCACAGGCATGTTTCCTGGAGGGATTTTTGGAAGCTCTTGCCGACAACTTTTATCGGTCTGATTTCAGGTTGGGCTCTCATGAGTAGAATTCCCGGAGCATCTTTTGGTCACGTCCTTGGCTGGATGATCCTGGGTATGATGGGACTGGTCATCTGGCAACGATTCGATCAACGGATTCTCTCCCGGGTGATTCACCACCCCACACTCGTGTCGATCTCCGGATTTCTGGCCGGTATAACCACGATGATGGCCAACGCCGGAGGACCGGCAATGAGCTTCTACCTGCTAGGCAAACGCTTTGACAAGATGGCCTTTGTCGGTACCTGCGCCTGGTTTTTCTTTGTCACCAACATGACCAAGATTCCTCTAAGTTGGAGTCTCGGCTTGATTTCCAAAAGCTCACTCCATCTCAACTTCGTGCTCATTCCGGCTGTCGCCGTGGGAATGATTACGGGACAGGTGATGCTTGGTAGGATACCCCAGCAACCCTTTGAGTGGCTTGTCATCTTGATGGCCACGGGTTCAGCACTCAAGTTGATCGCCGGGTAGACTGATTTCGTCATTCTTTAAGGGGGTGATAGCAGTGAATCCCCTCCCTACAGATTCGTGAAGAGAGGATAGGAATCTTATAAATTTACGATTTCATACCGGATCCCAGACAGATATCTTGAGGACATATGTCCCATATTGCCGAAGAAAGCATCCAGCGTGTCGCCGATGCAAGCGACATTGTTGAGATCATCGGTAGCTATTTCCCTCTCAAGAGGGCCGGAACGAGTTTCCGCAGCATCTGCCCGTTCCATAAGGAGAAGAGCCCCTCCTTTCATGTGAACCCGTCTAGACAGACTTTCCACTGCTTCGGTTGCGGAGCCGGAGGCGGTGTCTTCCGATTCTTGATGGATTACGAGCACCTAGATTTTCCAAGTGCAGTGCGAAAGCTCGCTCAGAAGGCTGGCATTCAACTCGCGGAGGATAACGACCCGAAGGAGCGCTCCCGGCGCGATCAGCGGAGCCGACTGCTGGAACTTCACCGGGAGGCCTCGGCATGGTTCCACCTTAACTTGCTACGCACCAAAGCTGCCGATCACGCCCGAGCCTACCTCAAAAGCAGAGGGCTCACCAAGGAGATCTCCGTTGGATGGCAGATCGGTTATGCTCCTGCCGGATGGGATACCTTCCGTAACTGGGCCCTTGGCATGGGATTCTCACGTGAAGAACTCCTCTTGGGGGGAATGATAACCGCCAAAGAGGGTGATACTCAGGGTGGCTATGATCGTTTTAGAGACAGGCTGATGTTTCCCATCCGCAACGACTACGGTGACGTGATCGGCTTCAGTGGACGCATTCTGAATGACTCGCAGAAAGAGGCAAAATATGTAAACTCCCCGGAGACTCCCATATTCTCGAAGGGAAGGGTGCTTTTTGGACTCGATAAGAGTAAACGTTCCTTGATTGAATCTGGTGAGGCGGTGGTCTTGGAGGGGCAAATTGACCTGATTTCTGCATTTGAGCACGGCGTTACTAACGGAGTGGCACCTCAAGGCACGGCATTTACAAGCGATCAGGCCCGATTGCTCAAGAGATTCGTGGACAGGGTTGTACTTTGCTTTGATTCCGATACAGCAGGTCAGAATGCTGTCGAGCGATCACTTCCGGCCCTTCTTGTTGCGGGTATCGAAGTCAGGGTGGCAAGGCTCCCCAAAGGAGAGGATCCCGACTCCCTCATTCGGACTCAGGGAGTGGATGTTTTTCAAAAACAAATTCAGCAATCAAAAGATTTTTTTGATCACACCATCGAAACAGAGATACGGACATCCAACACTTCCCTCACCCCACGGGAACGAGCCGTTTTGGCTCACCGTTTAGGGGGTTATCTGGCCCTTCTACCAGACAAAGCCCTTCGAGAGACAACTACTGCGCACGTCGCTTCAAGGCTAGGCCTATCCATCACCTCCCTTCTTGAGAGCTCCAATAAGAATCCCGTAACTCTATCGGTCGAAAATGAAAACTTGGAAAGCAACCTCGGCTTTACAAGAGAACTACGCCCTTCAGCTTCCACAGAACTCATTTGCCGGCTATCCATCGTTTCAGCCGAGGTGAGATCATGGTTGGCACACCAGAAAGAATTCAAGCCGACAGACCTGGATCCCGAACTTTCTCTTCTGGAGGAACTGATTTCTCATTTTGATGAAACGGAGGAGCTTTCAACGGCAATATTTCTTCCACGGCTTCCGGCACCCCTCGAGTCATTGGTCAGCAGTTGGGAACTTGAAACCTTACCACCGAATCCGCTCAAAACAGTTCAGGATGCGTTTAAGGGGTTGCGTTTAACATCCCTGAAGAAACAACAGGCCACGGTTGCCCTCGAACTCAGAAAACAAGAGCTTCCTGTGGAAAAAATGGCTACTATCCAGAAAGAGATACTTGACCTGCAGGACAAGATCAACGATCTTTCCGCCCCTGCGCAACAGGCTCCAACCTCGCTCCGTTGAAAAAAATCACCAAAACTTCTCCAAGCCGGAAAACCTCCGGAAAGCCCTCTAAACCTGTATCAACTGCCAAAAAGGCCGCACCTCCCAAGGGAAAGCCCAAAGCGGTGAAGTCAACTGCCAAAAAGGCCGCGCCTCCCAAGGGTAAGCCCAAAGCGGTGAACTCATCTGTCAAAAAATCAACTCAGTCTAGACTAACGGCAAAAACAGCCAAACCAGCAGCCAAGATCCTCAAAAAATCACCGCCAGCAAAGACAGTTAAAGTGGTGCCTAAAGCTGCTGTAAAAAAAGCTCCTGAAGTTAAGCCAAAGGCATCAGCGCCAAAAGCTTCCCCTTCCAGCAAACCGACTACCCAAAAGGAAAAGTCAGGCCTTTCCCTCTCCATCTCAGGTGCTGTGCCGGCCAACGCTAACGAGGTTCAGAAGCTCCTTAAAGAGAAGGTTCGTGAGTTGCTCAAGCTTGCCAAGGAACAGGGATACATCACTTTTGAGGATCTCGACGAGCATCTCCCTGAGGGATTGAATGACCCGGACACCATTGATTCTATCCTCTCCCAGTTACGAGCCGTTGAGGTCGATATTATCGATGCCTCCGAGGTTGACCGTGTTAAAGAAGTCAAGAAGGACGACGATGACGAAAAAGACAAAGAGCGCGAGGAGAAGGAAGAAAAAGCCGACGGCCGACTAGACATTCTTGACGATCCCGTCCGCATGTACCTCAAGCAGATGGGACAGGTTCCCTTGCTCTCTAGGGAACAGGAAGTGGAAATTTCCAAGCGCATTGAGGAAGCAGAGATCCGGATGCAGGAAGTGCTCTACACATTCGGTTTCATCGCCCACGCCCACATGGACATGGCCCAGCGCCTTCTCGACTCCCGTGAACGATTTGATCGCGTGATCCAGGACAAGAAGATCGAAAGCCGTGAACGTTACCTGAAGCTACTCCCTCGTCTTAGTCAGCAACTCCAGCGCCTTGCGGACGGCGTCTCTGATCACTTTATCAAAAAAATCGCTCCTGCGAAGAAGAACCCGGCACCTAAAGATCAGGCCGTTTTTGTCAAACAGATCGAGGAAGTCGTTAAGATTTACCCCAAGTTTTTCTTTAAGTCGAAGATCGTTGAGGACTTTGTGGCCCACGCCGACGACCATCTTAAGAACCTTCATTCACTGCGTGCCGAACACGACAAGCACGCTCAGAAGAAGAATCCCGATGCCCAGCACAAGCGTCATCTCGCATCTCTGGCTGCTCAAGTCGATGAAGCCCACCGCCGCAACTGGATGACCATCGATCAGTTTCACGAGCGTCATCGCGAGTTAAAGAAGCACTTCAGGGATGCTCTCAGGGCCAAGACTGAAATGGTCGAGGCCAATCTCCGTCTCGTGATATCCATCGCGAAGAAATACACGAACCGAGGTCTTTCCTTCCTAGACCTTATCCAAGAGGGGAACATGGGACTCATGAAGGCTGTCGAAAAGTTCGAGTATCGCCGAGGTTACAAGTTCTCGACCTATGCGACCTGGTGGATTCGTCAGGCCATCACGAGGTCCATCGCTGATCAGGCACGCACAATCCGTATCCCGGTGCACATGATCGAGACGATCAACAAGCTCATTCGCGTTCAGAAACAACTTGTCCAAGAGTATGGTCGTGAACCCTCGGCAGAAGAGATCGCCGACGAAATTCAACTCCCAGTAGGGCGCGTTCAGGCAGTGCTCAAGATGGCTCAGCAGCCGATTTCCCTTCAGGCTCCGGTCGGAGACAGCGATGACACCAGCTTTGGGGACTTCATCGAGGATAAGTCGGCCGAAAATCCTGCCGACATGGCTGCCATCGTGCTCCTCAAGGAGAAGATCAAGGATGTCCTTGAATCACTTACGGAACGCGAACGCCAGGTACTCGAGCAGCGTTTCGGTCTTGTTGATGGCTACTCGCGCACCCTTGAGGAAGTTGGCAAACAATTCAAGGTAACACGTGAGCGCATTCGTCAAATTGAGGCCAAAGCCCTCCGAAAGATGCGCCATCCGACCCGACTACGTCAGCTTGAGGGGTTCCTTGAGCCGAAGGACATGTAGGGGAAGTTGGGTTGCTTCAGAGGAGCCAGGAGGGGCATGGGATCCCTAGAAAAGGCAACTTTTTTGCTTTTTCGTACAACTTTTAAGATCTTTGGGTGTTTAGAAAGGAACATGTCGCACCACAATCACACTCCTACCGATTTGGAGGAGAATGATCCGCTCTGGGAGTTACTAGCTCAAGGGAAGAAGTCTACTTCTCTTGAAGCTGGGCCTTGGTTTGCTTCCCGAACCACGGCGAAGGCAAAGAATTTACTCCAGTCAACCGGTCTTCTTCAAGATGTACTCTTGTTTGCCAGAGAGTCAGCTATCACCGGTCGTTTTGGACACTTCTTAAAACTCGGAACATTGGGCGTCATTGCATCCCTCGCGATGATGGCACTCCACCCACCCTACTCTTTACATCCATCACTTGGGTTGGAGAACGCACAGGCATCTTCCAATTTTGTTTCATCCGAGGACGACTTTCAGGAGCACATTGAGCTTCTGACTTCTGCCGATTAATTTGCTCTTCCTTCCAAGGAGGTACAATCCCCTCCATTGTTGAAAAGCGAACCCGAACCATTGGTAAGCCAGCAGCTTTCTAGGCTATTTTTACTCCTATTCGACCACAGAAACAGGAGTCTGAAGCGATACATAACGATAGATGATCTCTGCCATATCGATGGGAAGACGGATGCATCCGTGAGAGGCTGGATATCCGGGCAAGATCCCCGCGTGTAATCCAACCCCCTGAGGGGTGATCCGCATGAAATATCTCATTGGCGCCCCCCGAAAATGGGTGCCACTGGGAGCCGATTCGATCCTACTACTGACTCCGGAACGAACAGTATGTCCGAGACTGTCGATAAACTCGCCGTAGAGAGAGGAGTAATGGTTAGGATCCTTTTCAATGATCGTGAACTCCCCGGTGGGTGTCCATCCATGACGCCTTCCCGAGGAAATCGGAGTATCGATGGCAATCTTGCTGCCGGCCATGAGGTAAGCACGTTGCTTGCTGATGGAAACAACCAATCTGAACGTTTCGGGAGTTCCCTTTTCAAGGGCATCGGGAAATACCTTTCCCGGATTCTGGGAACCGATCAATTGGGATGCAGGCTTTATGACGTTATTCTCCCGGGATGAGGGAGCGACTGCAAAGGCACTCGCCGGGGCAATCATCCAGACAGTCATGAAAAGGCGTGCAGCTTGCGTCATCATGTCCTGACACATTATCATCGTTGGCGCAGCGCAAGGGAAGTTATCATCTTCAGGTCATGAAAAAACACTGGAAATCTGATTCATCAGTACAGGCTGAAGCTAACAAACAAGCGTAATCCTGACGCCTTATTTTCCAGGATAACGCCAGATGATCGAACACCTCTACATTCACATCCCCTTTTGTCCGAACATCTGTCCCTATTGTGCATTTTACAAGGAATCTGCAGGAAGGGAGCGTGTGGAGGCATTCCTCGATGCTCTACTCAGGGAGACAGAACAATGGGCTCATAGGTTGAGACCACGCACGATTTTCTTTGGCGGAGGGACTCCCAGCTCCCTCTCTATTCCTCAGTTTGAAAAATTGCTGGCCGGACTCCATTCCAGCTTGGATCTCGGCAAACTTGAGGAATGGACGATCGAGATGAATCCGGCCACGGTGTCATCCGAGAAGGCCCAACTTCTCCGCAAGGCAGGGATCAACAGGGTCAGCATGGGTGTCCAATCTTGGGATAATAAGATCCTGAAAGCGCTTGGCCGCACCCATGATGCAGAGAGGGCCGTGGAATCCTACGGGATCCTGAGAGAGGCCGGTTTTGAAAATCTCTCCATCGACCTAATTTTCGGAGTTCCCGGACAGTCACTTCAGTCATGGCGATCCAGCCTAGAGAAGAGCATACGACTTGCTCCCGAGCATCTCTCTGCCTACGGACTCACCTACGAGGAGGACACCGATTTTTTCCAGAAACTGGGTCGCGGAGAAATGACGCCCGACGAGGGGTTGGAAGCGGACCAGTTCGAACTGACACGTGAATTATTGGGACATTCAGGGTACAGGCAGTATGAGTTATCCAACTATGCCCTTGAAGGGAGAGACTCCATTCATAATTCCGCCTATTGGGCAGGCAACGACTACCTAGGACTCGGTCCGAGCGCTTTTTCTACAGTCGGGTCAAAACGATGGCGTAACATCAGGGATACCGGGATTTATAGCGAAACCACCTTCCATGGAAAAACAGCGGTCGATTTTGAAGAGGAAGCAACCGAGAGCTTGAAATCTTCTGAGCGCGCGGCATTCGGCATGAGAACACTACGGGGACTTTCCATTCAGGATGCGATGCCGTGGGAATTGGGATTACGTGAGGCGCTCGGTCATGGCCTTGTCGAGATTTCCTCCGGACGCTGGGTCCTTACGCAGAGGGGGCGACTGCTCGCTGATAACGTTGCGGAGATCTTTGTGTGAACCAGTACGACTTGATCGTTGTTGGAGCAGGTCCGGCTGGAAGCACCTGTGCGGCACTCTGCGCACATCAAGGTGGTAGGATCATGATACTTGAGGCTGCAAGGTTCCCCAGGGACAAAGTCTGTGGGGATTGCCTCAATCCCGCTGTCTGGGCGATTCTTGATCGTCTCGGCCTCTCTTCAGCTGTCCGAGCCCTTCCCTCCACAGTTCCCAGCACCATGCGCTTTTCGGTTTCCGGTCATCATGAACTCGAGATCCCGATAGTAAGCACTACCTGTTCGGCATCATCTATCGAGGAGAGGATCGTCCGCCGCCGTGATTTCGATGCTTTGCTCGCTGCACGTGCCTGTGAGATGGGGGCGGAATTCAGGGATGGCTCCCCGGTTACGACCCTGCGTTGTCACTCTGGAATCTGGGAGGTCACTCTTGCCTCCGGCGAGACATATCATGCACGCCGAATTGTTGCGGCAGATGGACGCAACTCCGTCATTGCCAGACTTCAACGCCACTACTCACCAAGGACAAAAGATGGCCGGATCGGAATCCAGGCTCATATCCCCCACCCTTCGGACTATGATGGCGCTCTCGCCATGCGGATTTATCGGAATGGTTATGGTGGGTTAGCAGACCTCGGCTCAGGCATGGCCAATCTCTGCTTGGTCGCCAATAAGGACTCCATGAAAGAACTCCGCCGGGAAGCGGAGCTTTACTACCGGATCAGTACCCCAGTCGTCTGGCGAAGCATCACCCCAATCTCAAGAAGCCAGGTCCTGGCGCCTGCCCGTAATGGAATTTATCTTTGCGGGGATGCTGCCCGTGTCGTGGAGCCATTCACCGGTGAGGGAATTTCCTACGCCCTGAGAAGCGGAGCACTCCTTGCTGATATTCTATGCACTTCGGGAGGGCTCACTTCTCCTCCCTCATCGCTTCAGGATAGGTCCTACCGACTTGCACATGCTCAACTCTATGGTCGAAACCTCTGGATCAACAGGTTGACACGCTTCCTCTCCGAACATCCCCGTATCGCCCATCTGACAGCTCCCCTGTTGTTACGACATCCCTCCTTACTTTCATTTCTGACTAAGAAAGTCCTCAACCCAAAAAACTCGGATGTGGAATGAACGAAATCCATTGAATTCAACTTGGTTACCAACTTTTATCTAATTCGCCATGTCCGTCGAAATCCTTTCCCGTATCCAGTTCGCTCTTACCGTCTCCTTTCACTTCCTCTACCCCCCGATGACCATCGGTCTGGGAATGCTCTTGGTGATCATGGAGGGTCTTTATCTGAAGACCAAGAATCCCCTCTTCCATCAGTTGGCCCACTTCTGGACGAAAATCTTCGGACTGATCTTCGCAATCGGTGTCGCTACGGGCATCGTCATGGAATTTGAGTTCGGGACAAACTGGGCTGCCTACTCACGCTTCGTCGGCGACATCTTTGGGAGCGCCCTTGCCGCGGAGGGTATCTTCGCCTTCTTTCTGGAGTCAGGATTCCTTGCCCTGCTTCTTTTTGGTTGGGACAAGGTCGGTCCAAAAACCCACTTTTTCGCGACCTGCATGGTCTGCCTAGGCTCCCATTTCAGCGCCATCTGGATCCTGATAGCAAACTCATGGATGCAAACTCCGGCAGGTTTTCACCTGGAGAGGATTACTGGAGCCCCACACACGTTTGCCCAATAGTTACATCGTTCAGGCTTCTGACTTAGGTCATGTCCGTGCTGTCGTCGATAATTTCTGGGCTATGATCGGGAATCCCTCCTCTTTGAACAGGATCTGCCACGTGGTCTTCGGTGCATGGCTTGTGGGCGCATTCCTCGTCATGAGCATCTGTGCCTGGTACCTGCTCAAGGGACGCTTCACGACTTTTGCGCGGACTTCCATGACCGTGGCAGCTTGCTTTGCAGCCTTCACGACCGTCCTGCAGTCAATCAGCGCCGACTCTACAGCTCGCGGTGTAGTTCGCACGCAACCAATCAAACTCGCCTCTATGGAGGGAGTCTACGAGACCCATGACTACACCCCCATGACTCTCTTTGGTTATGTTGATACGAAAAATCAGACCGTCCATGGCCCCCAGATTCCAGCGCTGTTGAGCTTCCTCTGTTTCCATAATTTCAAGCAACCCGTTCAGGGACTTCTTTCGATGCCGAGCGATGAGTTTCTTGCCGCTCGGAATCCCGGCTTATCTCCCGAAGAACTTGCCAAGATCCGGCCGAACTACTGGCCTGTTGTCGGTGCCGTCTTCCAGACCTATCATCTCATGATCTGCATCGGTTCGGCGGTCTTCGGACTCTCCTTTCTAGCGCTTACACTCCTCTGGCGAGGGTGGTTGTTTAAGACCGAGAATCCACTCATCCGCTTCCTTCTTTGGATCTATGTCTTTGCAGTGATTGCGCCGCAGATTTGCATGCAGGCTGGGTGGTTCACGGCCGAAATGGGACGCCAACCTTGGATTGTCTACAACATGCTCAAGACCTCCGACGGACTCTCACGTGCGGTACAAGCCAATCAGGTGGTCTTCTCCATTATCCTTTTTGCCCTGATCTATATCCTTCTTTTCGTCACCTTCATTTATCTACTCAACAGCAAGATTCAGCACGGCCCGGATGACGATGAAGGCCATCACACGAAGGCGATCGGGGCCTCCTCCGATGCGTCTGAGATTGCCGAAGACCTCTTCTCCCGCAAGGGACGCGCCTCCCATCAGGAGTAATAAACCATATCCCATGCACCACATTCAGCATATCCCCCTCCTGAACAGCATTTGGTTCCTTCTCGTCGGCATCTTGCTCACGGGATACGCAATTCTGGACGGATTTGATTTCGGTGTCGGCATCCTCCACCTCTTTGTCAAAAAAGATGAAGACCGTCGCATTCTCCTAAATTCCATTGGCCCGGTCTGGGATGGCAACGAAGTCTGGCTTGTGACCGGAGGGGGAGCTCTCTTCGCAGCATTTCCTGACGCCTATGCCACCGTCTTTTCGGGATTCTACAACGCCTTCATGCTCCTGCTTGTTGCGCTGATCTTCCGCGCCGTGGCCATTGAGTTTCGAAGCAAGGAATCCAGCACTCTCTGGAGAAAGTCTTGGGATATCGCCTTTAGCACAGGAAGTTTTCTGGCCGCACTGCTGATCGGTGTCGCCATGGGTAATATCACCCGAGGGATCCACTTGGACGCTCAGGGCGATTACATTGGCAACTTTCTCGATCTTCTCAATCCCTACTCATTGCTGCTTGGTATCACGGTCGTGGCTCTCTTCGCCATGCACGGATCTATCTTTCTCGTGCTCAAGACCGAGGGTGAACTTCAGTCCACCATCAAGGGATGGGTCCCCCGCCTCATTGCTCTCTTTCTGATCCTTTTCCTCTCCTTCAATGCTGCCACTTTCTTCGAGTGTCCCGATCTTGTCACAACGATGATCAAGCGTCCCTACGGATTTGCTGTTTTGGCTCTGGATATTGCTGCAGCAATCTCAATCGGCCTTATGGTCAAGCGTGGTTATGAATTCGGTGCATTCCTCATGTCGGCCCTCACCATGGTCCTTCTCATGGCGGTGCTGGGCATCTCCTATTTCCCTAATATCGTGGTGTCGATGCCAGACCCTGCTAATAGCCTCACCATCGTCAACGCTGCATCATCCCACAAGACACTCGGGTACATGTTCATTATCGCCTGTATCGGTGTGCCGATCGTCCTTGCCTATACCGTAAGCATCTACTGGATCTTCCGGGGCAAGACTCGCTTAGGGCATGTAGGGTATTAGTCCCGAAAAGGTTGAAACCTAGAAACTCCGACCTGAAGTTCACATTCATCGATCATTCCCCCCAGGAAGAATTCCGCCTCAAGATGGATTTTAAGGGACCACTTCTATATCCTGACTTTTCTTTCTTCAGGTTTCAGCCTTCAGGTCTCATTCTTTGATCTGACTTGGCGGTGTAGTCCAACGGCAGAGACAAGCGACTTAAAAT
>WBXH01000018.1 GCA_008933015.1 Verrucomicrobiota bacterium
CGAAGGTTACAACGTCGCCACCGGCGAATACGTCGACCTCGTGAAGGCCGGCATCGTCGATCCGACGAAGGTCACCCGCAGCGCCCTGCAGAACGCCGCTTCCATCAGCGGACTCCTCCTCACCACCGAGGCCGTCATCTCTGACGTCCCCGAGAAGGAGAAGGCTCCAGCCATGCCGCCAGGAGGCGGAATGGGTGGGATGGGCGGAATGGACTACTAAGTCCAATCCTAGCCTAAAAAGCTCAACAGAGAGCTGGGTCGTTCGCGACCCGGCTCTTCTTTTTTGTGGAGAGGGTACTGAGCCCTCTTATGATTGCACCTCAACTATTTCAACTGTAAGCAGGGCTACATCGATTTTTGCACGCTTCCAGCACCCTGAGTGACGCTACGGCCTGTGGCGCTGACGTCTTGACCGACCCCTTTTATTGTATTGCAGCCGCTGAGAGTAATGACGACGGCAAGGATGAAGGCCAGTGTGGTGAGTGTGGTTGTTTTCATATTGAGATCATCCCACAACGCTTGCATGATCTCTATTGGTGGAAATGCTTAGTTCCCCGTAAGGGATTACTAAGAAAACTCATTAGTGCGTTCTAAGCGTTCACCCATCTAGCGGGAGAGCATATCGAGGAGTAGGTTGGTTCCATGAAAACAACCTTCATCATCGGAATTAGCAGCTTGGCACTCACGCTCCTTCTTACCTCATGCTTCTCGTTGAGCACGACAAGGACTGGGACCCCAGACAGAACGACCACCATTACTCAGCAGACAAGGAGTAATCCAAACACCACCACCACGACACGCTCAACAACCTACTAACCGGTTAAGGGCGTATCCTTGATCGATCACTAAAACGAAATCCCAAACATCTCAATATTATGCTCTACACAATAGCCATTGTTCTTCTCGTCCTCTGGGCGCTCGGACTCGTTAGTGCCTACACGATGGGAGGTTTTATCCATTTCCTCCTTGTCTTCGCCTTGGTCATTCTGCTGGTGCAGATCATCCAAGGGCGCAAAATCGGCTGAAATCTCAGCTTGGTCATGATTGAGTCTCTTTTTCCTTCGTCATTCAGAACGCTCAGATCAGTCTGAGAAAATCATGAAAAACACCATCTTTCCCATCTTACTGTGTCCCTTGGTGCTATTGTGTGGGTGCATGTCGACACCGTCGAAAA
The DNA here is from genome assembly GCA_008933015.1 of Verrucomicrobiota bacterium. GTDB lineage: Bacteria > Verrucomicrobiota > Verrucomicrobiia > Chthoniobacterales > UBA6821 > UBA6821. The sequence goes on from WBXH01000018.1 coordinate 1,175, forward strand.
AAGCGCCTTTGAAAACCGTGGATCATGTCGATCTATCGCGCTTCATGGGGGATTGGTATGTGATCGGCACGATTCCATGGATTGTGGAAAAGAATAACGTGGGAACGATGGATATCTACAAGATGAGGCCCGATGGTCGCATCGACATCACCTATGTCTTCCACAAGAAGGATCTCTTGGCAAAACGCCAGGAGATGCATGCGATCGGAACCGTGCTGGATACAAAGACCAATGCCAAGTGGGGAGTCCAGTTCCTCTGGCCCTTCAAGGCTCCCTACCTCGTCATTGATCTAGCGCATGATTATAGTACGACAACCATCGGATACCCTTCCCGGGATCTGATTTGGATCATGGCCCGCACGCCAACACTTCCCGAGGGGACCTATCAAGAGCTTCTGCAAAAGGCTTCCAGCCAAGGTTACGACCTAAGCCGGATCGTCAAGGTGCCTCAGAAAACAGGAATGTAGCTAGAGTTTAAGCCTTTGTAGGCGACGCTGCTTCATTGAGGGGAATGGTCTTTTCGATCAGGACGGTTGGTGAGGCAGCAGGGAGTTCGGATGCAACCCGCCCAGCAGCCTGTTGGCCTCGGCAGAGGTCTGGTGAAGGGGCCATGACCATAGATGGGAACTAGGTCATTGGATATTTTATCATCGAGGGCCTTACGAGGTGAATTACCTTCGTATTGCTCTGTATCCATAGCCATAAATCTTTACCTACTCACCGATCAGCTTCACAAAAAGCAGAATCTTTCGGCTGACATTTTTTTGGTTAAAAGAAGAGTAGGAATAGGAACTGACTGGAGCCCTTCCCGATGATATGCTTTTTCGGGGATGGGATCTTTCCCGATCAGGCGACAAAAGCCTAATCCCTGGCTTCGAACGTCATTTCACTGGCAGCTTCCTCGCCCATTTCAAGCTCAGGAAGGATGCCAATGCGGCGGTAGATCGGTCTGATTGCGTCACGAAGTTGCTCGAGACCGGAGAAGAAGAGAGCCGCGCCGACGATACAGGCCATCCCGCCGATCACGAGGGTGAGGGGGGCTCCCAGATGCTCGGAGATCCACCCTGCCATAAGACTCCCGATCGGAGCTGTCCCCATGAAGGCCATCATGTAGAAGCTCATGACTCGGCCCCGCTTATCGTTGTCGACGATTGTCTGGAGGATCGTATTACTGGAGGCCATCTGGATCATGAGTCCCGCTCCACCCACGAAGAGGAAGAGCATCGAGAGCCAGATGACTCGTGATAGGGCAAATCCAATGACGCCGGTTCCGAAGACTGCAACCGACACGGGGATGACCATCCCAAGTCCCAGGACACTTCGCCTTCCGGCAAGCCAGGCCGCCCCGACAAGAGCTCCTGCGCCCGCCGAGCTCATGAGAAGTCCGAGTGTGTGAGGACCACCTCTTAAGATGCTGCCCGCAAACAGTGGAACCAGCGTGGCGTAGGGCGTTCCCAGAAGGCTTGTGAGTGCCAGAAGGGAGATGATCCTTCGGATCGGACCGGGCCGGGAGACGGTATGCCATCCCTCCATGAGATCCGAGAGGGCGCTGCCACGGGGGGGGCGAGCGATCCCATTGGGGCGAATCGTCATTGCCAAAAAAGCGGCAATGACTGCCAGAAAGCTGCAGCCATCGATGAAAAAGCACCACCCCTCGCCGTAGGCGGTAATGACAAGAGCGCCGATGGCCGGACCCACAAAGCGGGCAGCATTGAACATCGTGGAGTTGAGAGCGATGGCATTGCCCAAGTCGGCCTTGTTCTCGATCATCTCGATCACGAAGGACTGCCTCATCGGGATATCGAAAGCGGTGATAACGCCATTCAGGAGGTTTAAAACAATGAGTCCCGATATCGAGGCATGACCACTCAGTGTGACGATCGCAAGGGCAAACGACTGAAGCATCGAGAGGGACTGGATCAGAACAAGGGCACGCTGTTTGTTCACCCGGTCGACCAGAATTCCTGAAAAAGGGCCAAGCACAAACATCGGGATCTGTCCTGCGCAGGTCACGATGCCGAGCATCAGGGGCGATCCTGTAAGGCGGTAAACAAGCCACCCTGTCGCCATGTTCGTCATCCAAGTGCCGCAGAGGGAGACGATCTGCCCCAAAAAGAAGAGGCGATAGTTTCGATAGCACAAGGCTTTGACCATCCTGCCCAGCCATCCTTGGATTCCGGGGTTGGAATCGGGATCTGAGCGACGACTTATCCTCTCCATCGGACAAGATTCGCAGAACACATGACAGAGGTAAAGAGGACGGCTGATGAGAATCAACCCAGGATCAGCATTCCGAGAGCTGCTACAGCCATAATGATGGTGGCGGTCCATGCGAGGAGGAGAATCGGACGACTTGCCGTGAAGTCACCCATGACGGACTTCTTGGATGCTAGGATGATGATCACAACCATCAGGGGGACTGCCACGACTCCGTTGATCACGGCACTCCAGAAGAGGGCCTTCATAGGGCTGATTGGGGAGTATTGGATGCCTAGAGCGCAGAGAATGCTGATGATGATCACGCTGTAAAAACCACGTGCGTCACGGACTTTTCGTTCCAGTCCCCACTTCCATCCCATCGCCTCGGAGAGGGCATAACCTGCGGATCCTGCCAAGACAGGGACCCCGATCAGTCCGACTCCCAGAATGCCGATTGTAAAAAGGAGGAAGGCTGAGTCGCCGGCAAGTGGACGGAGTGCCGTGGCTGCCTGGGAGGCAGTTTCAATATCAGTGATGCCGGCAGCATGAAGCGTCACCGCCGTGGCCAAGATGATGAAGTAGGCCGTGATGTTCGAGTAGAACATCCCGCTCCAGGTATCCCAGCGAATCCTACGGAGTTCCGGGAGGGCTGCAGCTTGATCTCTCAAGAGAGGCACTGAACCATGTTTGCGATGCATCTCCTCAACCTCTTCGGAAGCTTGCCAGAAAAAGAGATAGGGGCTGATCGTTGTTCCAAAGATCGCGACCACCATGGTGGCCGCTTTCGCATCAGGCTTGAATGTCGGCGATACCGTGCGCAGCGCAACCTCATGCCAGGGTACATGGACGGTGAAGAGTACAGCCGCGTAAGCCAGCAGTGAGAGGGTCAGCCACTTAAGGTAAAAGACATACCGGTGATAGGGAACGAGCACCTGAAGTAAAAGAGTGGCCATGACAAAGAGCAGTGTCATCAAACGCGCGTTGAATCCTGTGACCAGTTCGCCAACCTCACCCATCGCAGCCACATCAGCTGCAATGTTAAGGGTGTTGGCCACCAAGAGAAGCAGAACCACTCCCTTGAGAATCACCGGAGGGAAAGCTGATTTGATGTTGGCTGCAAGGCCCACTCCGGTAACGCGGCCAATACACGCGCACATGAACTGGACAGCGGCCATTAGGGGGAATGCGACCGGCATCGTCCAGAGCATGTTCAGCCCGAACTGTGCTCCCGCCTGAGAGTAGGTCACCACGCCGCTCGGATCGTCATCGGCTACGCCGGTGATCAGACCCGGTCCAACACTCGAGAGAGGATGCTCACGAAGTCGCTTCCAGACGATCCTGAATCCTCTTATTGGCGTGGGCTTGCTCATGGCGATGGCTTGGACCGGCACTGCATTCGATGCGTGCCATCAACCTAATGGCGACATGAAAGTGCTGCAATTAAACTAAGCCAGGAACTGGCAAGCAAACTGCTTATCTTTGGCAAAAAGATGTCTCTCAGACGGTCGCCACTCCAAGATCCAAAAAAAGCGTGGGAGCATCTCCTGCGGTAAGTTCCGAAGTTGGATCTGGAGGGAGTATCGAGCTTGGCTCGTCCTCCGGTAGCGAGTAGATGAGTGGGTCGTTGAGTTGGTAGGGAATGCCCCCCGCTTCTAATAAAAGGCACATTTCATCGAGGCAGCGGTGACGGAAGCCTCCGGTGACTTCGACGATTCCGCCACTTTTGGAAAGGCTGGCTTTGACGCAATCGAGCCATGGAATGACCCCGCCTTCGAAGATGAACGGCATGGCAATCGCTCCGGATTTGATTTCTTCCCAAGCCGCAGGTGAGCAGTCCCAGAAGCCTTCGAAGTCCTCATGCGAAGAGGCGACGATTCTCTCGAGATCGGGACCCGAGATGTCAGAGCTGCTGGAGAGATCATGCTTCATCAAGTGTTTCAGAATGGATCGGGCCACATTCCGCTCATAGCCGGCACGGAAGAGGTGTGAGATCCAGCCGAAGTTCTTGCGCAGCATGATGGTATGCTTGAGCGGCAGGTTCTCCTGGAGGCCCCATTCGACGATGCGTTCCAAGGGATCTCCCAACTCCTCACCTTCCAGGGAGAATACCTCATTATAGATGAAATGGACCTCCTCACGCCTCAGTGAGGCCCTCAGGAGCCTATTTTTTAGCGCTCCCATGGTATGACTGAACGACTCGGCGTAGGCCGGTTGGAAGTCGATACAGAGAAGCATGGGGTTGAAAATCGGTTGGCAGGAGGATAACGGGGCGGTGACTTTACCCGAAGATTCCGCCGAGTCATGAAATAAATGCTGATTGTGTCAAAAAAGTTTCCATTCGCCCCAATGGCCCAGAAAACAGCATTTAAAAGATGCACTCAACAAAGGCTTAGCAGCAAACAACTTTTTCCTGAAATCCTCGGTGAACCCAAAACGATTCCCGAGGCAAGATAGCCTCTATCTCTCTACCAAGACTGGCAACTGTACTGGCGAGAATAATTGTACTTGGTCTCAAAACCTAGCTCAGGAGGGAACTCCGAATAGCCGGAATTCAACCACTGAATATTATTATTATAGGGAGGCTTATAGGTACCGTGATTAGTGGGGAAAGCAAAGGTGACGGTCTCAAAAGCACCGTAACCAAGACGCGCAAAGGTGCGCCCCAATCCCCTGACCAGACCGTAACTAAAGGCAGCAGAGTTACCTTCAGAGTAGTTGACATCCGACATGGATTCAAAAATTTCCGTGGATCCGTACAGCATGTTTCCGAGCCCACGGCCAAGCTTCCGGGTCGGTCCCTGATCTGACTGCGGAGGGGCCTGGATATCGGCAAACAGTGACGAGATGCCCGTCAGAAGCAAGACTGTTACAATAAGGGGGAAAATCTTCACGATGAGAGTAAATTCACTTCTTGGCGGGTGTCTTGGCAAGGCTAAAGAAAAGATCCTCGATTATTGGCTCTGAAGGGCTCGGAAGACAGGCGGGGAGGGGAGTCACCGGAGCGACTCCGAGGGGTCTGACCCACTCCATCGTGCCGCTGCGACCTCCGGCATTCTGTGATGACGCCTCATAGCTGGTAAAAAACATCTCCATCCGGGCATCGATGTTGTCGATGAAGTGAAGCATGGCCGCTTCGGGTGTCTTGGGGAGAATAGGAGATCCGAATTCCAATTGGCCATGATGAGCCGCAATAAGGTGGAGGAGATGGAGGCGAACATCATCAGAGGATGGAGTCAGCATCTCCCAACCCTCTTTTTGCAGATCGCGCCATAGTGTGTTCACAAGTTCAATGCCGATGGAGAGGTGGCCAAGCAACTCCCCCCGGAGTTCTGGTTCGATGCCGAATCCCTTCTCGGGGGGGCAAGTTTCCCAGAGTTTTCCTGTATCATGGAACAAGACTCCGGCGGTCATGAGGTCGCGGTTGATTTCGGGATAGACTCCGCAGAGAGCCAGCGCACACTCCATCATGCGGGAGGTATGTTCAAGCAGCCCCCCTCGCCTTGCATGGTGATTGCCCCTGGCCGCCGCCGCCCGCCGAAAGCGAGGGCCGTACTGGCTGAGGAACTGATCACAGAGCGCCTTGATCCGCGGGTCGACGATTGAGGCGACCGCCTCGGTGATCTTTTCGTAAGCTCGCTCAAGCAAGGCCCTTCTTTCCGATGTGCCTTCCAGAAGCACCTCGATCTCCTCGTTTGGTAGCTCCCGGAGTTCCCAACCCCTCGCATCAAGGCCAAAGGATCCGTTGTTCTGGAAGCATCCGATCACCGCGACAAAATCCCCGTTTTGCAGTGATCCGCATGTCTCGAAGGCACCCGTGTCGGTCCAAGCCCTGAGAGTCATGCTTTCGGTAGCATCCCTCAGCACGACCTCGTAAAAGGGTTTGCCATTGGAGGCATCCTTCCGCGTCAGTCGTTCGATCTGGGCATGAAGTTTGGCCTCCACTGAAGAGTGGATACGGGCAGTTTTTTTTAGCTCTGAAATGCTTAGCAGGCTGGTCATTGATTATCTCTTTACAGGATCAGCATGCAGTCGCCATAGCTGAAAAAACGATATTTTTCCCGCACTGCCTCCTCATAGGCCGAGAGAATGAGATCTCTGGTGGACAGGGCGCTCACGAGCATCAGGAGCGTTGAGCACGGGAGATGAAAATTCGTGAGCAAGGCATCCGTGTGTCGGAATGCGTGAGGGGGGCGTATGAAAATCTCGGTAGATCCGGAGGCCTGTGTGAGCGGAGAGTTGTACTGTGACTCAAGAACCCTGCTCGTGGTGGTGCCCACCACGAAAATCCGTCCTCCTGAGGCCCTTGTCTCATTGATGCGATGAGCTGTGTGTTCCGGAAGAGTGTAGTGCTCCCGGTGCATCTTGTGCTCGGTGAGATCCTCGGACTTTACCGGGCGAAATGTGCCTGCTCCTACATGCAACGTCAAAAAATCATGGGGGATGGATTCAAGAATATCAGATGTAAAGTGCAGGCCTGCGGTGGGGGCGGCGACCGACCCGGGCTCCCGCGAATAGACTGTCTGGTAGCGCTCTTTATCCTGATCGTCCGAACGGCGTTGGAAATAGGGCGGGATCGGCATCTCGCCATGATTCTCCAGATCAGGGGGGCTCTCGAATTCCAGTAAGCGTGTGCCATCATCCATGATTTCTAGGACGCTCGCTTTCGTTCCCGCTACCTGAACGCAGGCGCCAGAGCGCATTTTTTTTCCAGGATTCACCATGGCGATCCAGTGAAGGTCATCCTTTTTTTCAAGGAGCAGTATCTCGATCTTTCCGCTGACATCATGCAGGCGTGCCGGGATCACTTTACTGTCATTGAGCACAAGTAAATCCGTGGGCCTGATGAAGTCCGGAAAATCGACAAAGCGCCGATGCTCAATCTTGCCGCTCCGTCGCTCCAGAACAAGCATTCTGGAGTCCTCGCGACGCTCGGCGGGCCGGCTTGCGATTAATTCGGGAGGAAGTGAGAACTGATAGTCCGAGAGTTTGTCTGACATGCGTGTGTAAGCCTCTGTAATCCTGAGGGATTTTTGCTGAATTAGAGAGCCATGGCTGCATCGGCCGACAGCATTGCGGCTCCGAAAACACCAGCGCTATCACCCAAAGCCGGACGCAAGAGGGGCGTGTCAAACCTGTCGTTGAAAAGGTGGGTGTGGATAGCCTCCCTTGTCTCGTCCGTGTAGAGAAGATCGAGATTGCCAACACCGCCTCCTATCACGATTGCATCGGGGTCCAGAATGTTAATGATGGCACCGAGTCCCTCGGCGAACTTCGCTTGCAACCTCTTCAGAGTGGTCAATGCAGGGGTATCGCCGGATAAAGCTCTCAGCGCGATCTCGCGGAGCGGAATCCGATCGCCGCAGAGTGACTCGTAAAAAGTTTCAAGGGCCGGCCCCGAACAGACGGTCTCGATGCACCCCCTGCGACCGCAGTAACAGAGGGTTTCCTCGCCCCGCAGGGGATTGTGTCCCCATTCACCACAGATGCCGTGGGCCCCGACAAGCACCTGCTTGTCGACAACGATTCCACCACCAACACCCGTGCCCAAGATGATCCCAAAGACTGTTTTTTGATCCCGTGCTGATCCAAGCGTCGCTTCGGCGAGAGCACAGCAGTTGGCGTCATTGGCCATCAGAAATCTGCTTTGGGAGATCTCGTTCAGATCCTGAGCGAGATTTTTTCCGTTAAGGCAGAGAGTATTGGAATTCTTGAGCAATCCGGAAAGCGGCGATGTGATGCCAGGCGATCCGACACCTATCTGATTCGGCCTTTTCATGCCTGACGCTGTTTCAAGTTGCGAAATTACGGCCTCGATCTGGTTCAGGATATGAACGTACCCCTTGGACGATTCTGTTGGAACCCTGAGACGATGGAGTGGGGGCGCGGGATTTTCCTGATCAAGGATCACACCTTCGATCTTTGTACCCCCGAGATCGATTCCCCAAAGCGATCTTGTCGAACCATCTCCCGCAGGACTCGTTCTCGTGGTGCTGGATGTCCCGTGCGTCATCAGGGAAAGGTGTTCCCTCTTTCGAGTTTGCGGCAAGACGAATCTCTTAATAGGAGCAGGATATCCTTTAGGGTCTTCCCTTTCACAGGGAGCAAATGCTGTTGACAATGGAAAGCCCTTTTTATCTTCTAAACATTATGGATTCTCGCATGCCCCCCTTTGTTGCTGCCCTTCTCGCGGGCGCAATTTTTCTCACGGGTTCTCAACTTTTTGCAGGGGCCTCCAACAAGAACGGGAACCCCTTTGGAAATGGTTCACAATTCGGAAATGATGGGACTTTTTCAGCCATCATGCGTGGTGCTGATATGACCGGGGTCACAGAGTTCAGCACGTATGGGGGGAGCGGATCCGTGACTACAGGTCTTCTTAGGAACACGAACGTAACCGGTGGAACGAATGCAGCGAATGTCCCAGGTCAGGCCTCGATCTATCTAGAGGGGCAGTCTTACAGAGCAATTACAACTGCGGTGATCGATTCCTCAGCTGGTGTGATTTCGGCGGTCTTGAGCCAGATCCAAGGGATTCCTTACAATACCCAAAGTGGCACCACGGTCTTAACGATTACTAATTCAGGAACCAACGTGGTCACTGGAGGTGCCTTTATTGCGAATCTTCAAAACAATTATCCTAACCAGACATTTTCAGGAAACGGGACCATCGGATGGTCCAGCGTCCTCTCCAATCCATTGTATCTTTTGCAAACCAATACGATCCGCACCACGAATTACACCTACACCACCAATGTAGACATCAATAATTTGCAAACCAGCTCGACGACTGTTACTGGAACCTTCATTGAAAAGGTCACCTACCAGATTCAAACAAACATCACCACAAATCCTGGGCCTCCGGTCACCACAATCACAAATATCACCACCAATACCTTCACGAATTTCATCGGAGGATTGACAAACTCAAACACTTTGACCGCAACGAATATTGTTGTGACGACCAATGTAAGTTCCACCTCGACTACAAATCTTGTGGTAAACACCAACAACCGACTTTTGATTCCTTTTACAGTTACAGGCCTGAGGATTAACTCGTCGTCGGCTACGTACTATTAACCTGCTTTTCCTCTGAAGCGGCTAGAGATAAGTGACTTGCGGCACTCCAAGGCGTTTTCGCTGACGGAATTGATGGTTGTGTTGGTGCTAATAGGAATCCTAGTTGCCATCCTGATTCCTAACTTCACCGTGATCCGTGATCGCGTTGATGCGGCGGTCTGTATCAGCCGACTCAGGGGGCTTTACACGGCTTTCTCCAGCTACATGAGTGATGGCAAAGGGTGGCCTCAGGTCCCGGGAGGTATCGGGATCGGGTCAGTTGCGGAGCAGCAATGGTGGCGGGATATGTCCATACATGAGATGGGACTCACAGCGCAGTCTTGGCAATGCCCTGCGATCGTGCGTGCTGCAAAAGATAAGAAAACCCATGTTCAGGCCACCCCCATCAGTTATTTGCCCACCCTCTTTGATCCTCGCCCCGCGACGCCGATGGCATGGCCTGAAATGCCTTGGTTCATTGAGATCGGAAACGTCCATGGTAACGGTAACCTGATGATTAGAACAGATGGAGCCGTGCTTCCCTTCCGGGGTGCTGGAAACTGAAGCCTCCATGAAGAAGTGCCCATCTCTGGGGACTTTTGCCATTGTTTTACTGGTTGCATACATCACCAGCGAATCGGTGCACGCAGAGATCACGACTACGACCAAACAAAATCATCACACTGTTGATGCCACGCTGGCCACGGATGTCCATGCGACCGTTACCTGCGGTAATGCCGTTAAGATAGAGCTGAACGCAGTGCCGTGTTACGGAACTCCTATTGCTTTTCAAATCATCAAGTCCCCTGAGTATGGGACGGTCACTCCCCCGGAACGCATTGATGATCATACGGTGGTTGTCACCTATAGGAGCGGTGACTTTGGGGAGTCCTCGCATGACAGCTTTCTTTTCCGAGTAAAAGCACCGGGGCGCCCCGCTTCCATCGCCTACTCGGCTGATATCAAGATTCTGCCGGCCCCTGAACGGGTTGCTTTGAACCCCAAGGTGATGGACTTCGGGAGCGTGATGCTGTCCCAAAAAAAACAAATGACACTATTGGTCTCCAATGAAGGCCGAAGCCGAGTACGAGGGCGCCTCGTCCTGCCGCTTGGTTTTACAACTCTGGGAGACACAATGTTTGATCTTACCATAGGCCAATCGATCAAGATTCCCTTGGAGTTTGCTCCTCAAGAGCCGAAAATCTATGAGTCCACCCTCACCTCCCTACCTGAGATTGAAGGACTGAATCTAGAAATGAGAGGGGTCGCTCTTTCGCGCTTCGAAGTTACCAAGCGGGACTCCAAGAGCTGTGAGGTGAAAAACATTTCCGATGCACCCCTGATGATCTCCTTTTCCGGTGGCGCTGGCTTGATCATGCCGCGCGATGAGGTGCTACCTCCATCTGGTAAAAAGGCTTTTGAATTTCAACGGCGGTCTTCTAGTTCTTCCAAAGAGTCTCACGTATCTCGGCATGACTCACCGGTACAGATCTTCCTTTCAGATGGACTGAGCCGTATCGATCTGGAGGTCTCTCCGCCATCTCCGAAGCCAACTTCTGGGAGTATGAACTCTGACCTCGTTGAAAATCTCAAGGCGTTCGGGAAGCTGAATGGGAAGGCAAAGAGCACCTCACCAGGGCCGCGGACAATGCTGGGACAAGTTACTGAGATGGATTCAAATGTCTCCAAGGAAGTGGATCAATCGTCAGATGGAGTATTGCCTAAGCAAACAGCCCCGACTTATCCGTTGGTACCGGGAGCGCGTTGTTCTGTGGGATCATCCTGGATGGGCCGTCATTTCATAACAGTTTCATGGGATGCCTCGGCCGCAGCTAACCTCATCCCCAAAGTGGAAGAGATCAGCATGGTGCTCACAAGCCCAATGGATGCGAAAAAAGAAATATCCAGTCCTTCGGATTATCCCACGTATCGGGTTCAATCCAGGACGCTCACTAGCATCGTGCGGCGGCTTAAAAATGAAAGGGAGGAAGGACTTGTTCGAGATCCTGGACCGGGATGGAAAACGATTGAACTATCACTCTTGGGGCCTGAGGGGATCCCGACGTTCGCTTCACAGTTCCAGCTCTTTATCCCTCCTGATTCCCCCTGGAGTCTGATGAAAAAGGTAGTGCTCGCAACCGTGAGCTTCTCTGCATTGGGATTCCTTCTCTCCAAGCGTAGGAAAACCTCCAAAGGAAGCCTGTAAACGTTTAACGGGAGCTTGGGACTAAGCGCCTTTTAGGATGTCAGTCAGAGTTTTTAAACCATCCTCCAAAACTTCGGGCGAATGAGCCGTGGATAGGAAGCCTGCCTCGAACTGTGACGGGGCAAGATAGATTCCTCTGTCGAGAGCCTGATGGAAAAAATGGGCAAACGCAGTGGTGTCACTTTCCTTCGCATCAGCAAGATTAAGGATCGGTCCCTGGCGGAAATAGAGGCAAAACATGGAACCGATCCGCTGGAATGTCATCTCCTTCCCGTGGATCGCACGTCGCATCCCCTCTTCAAAAAGCATTCCGAGCTCTTCCAGAAGTTGCCACCCATTGATCCGTTCCATTTCCCTTAGTTGGGCCAGTCCTGCCGTCAGGGCGAGGGGGTTACCCGAAAGCGTTCCCGCCTGATAGACCGGTCCCAGTGGAGCCAGCCAGTCCATCAGGTTACGCCGTCCACCGAAGGCCCCGACAGGAAGACCTCCGCCAATGACCTTACCCATCGCTGTCAGGTCAGGCCTGATGCCAAATACTTCCTGAGCACCTCCGGGTGCAAGTCGGAAGCCGGTCATGACCTCATCAAAGATGAGTAGCGCGCCATACTCCCGACAGAGTGCCTGGACACCCTCAAGGAATCCGGGCTTCGGTAGATAGAGGCCCGCATTGGCAGGAACCGGTTCGAGGATCACGGCGGCAATCTCCTTGCCACCTTCACGAAAAACGGTCTTGAGAGCTTCAATGTCATTGAAGGGGACCGTGATCGTGAGCTCGGCAAGAGCACTCGGAATTCCCGCGCTGTCAGGTTGCCCAAGCGTGAGGGCACCGCTACCTGCCTTGACCAGCAGGGAATCGACATGGCCATGGTAGCATCCCTCGAACTTCACGATCCGATCGCGTGCCGTAACTCCACGCGCAAGTCGAATACATGACATGACGGCTTCCGTACCGCTATTGACCATGCGAACCTTTTCAACGGAGGGAACCAATCTGCAGATGGTTTCTGCCATTTCCACTTCCAAGGGGTTGGGAATCCCGAAACTTGTTCCGTTCAGGGCAGCCTCCCGAACAGCTCCAATCACGCAATCAGGCGCATGCCCCAGGATTGCAGGCCCCCAGGTGCCGACAAAATCGACGTAATCACGTCCGTCCGCATCGGTGATGGTGAAGCCCTTTGCCTTGGTGACGAAAAAGGGTTCCCCACCGACCCCTTTGAAGGCGCGCACGGGAGAGTTGACCCCACCTGGAATGAGATCAAGAGCTCTCTTCCAGAGATCCTGAGAATGATTCCCAGGCAAATGGGTGGAGTCGTGGGGCATTAGCTTAACTCAAGCATCCTGCGGACGGATCGTTCGGCATTAAGGCGAAGTCCCTCCTCAATCAGGATCTCGGGCTTGAGATCTTGCAGGCAGAGATAGAGCTTTTCCATGGTATTTCGCTTCATGTAACGACACTCCGCGCAGGCGCATTGATCAGTTGGGCCGGGAATGAAGACCTTCCCCGGGATTTCGCGGCGCAGGCGGTGAAGCATCCCCTCTTCTGTAACGATGATGAAGGCATTGGCCGGGGAGTTCTTGCAATAGCCGATCATCTTTTCGGTGGAGCAGACCTCATCAGCCAGAAGTCGCACGGCTTGCGGGCACTCTGGATGAGCCACAACCAGTGCCTCCGGATACTCGTGCTTCGCCCTCTCGATGCTGTCACGTGTGTACTCCATGTGAACGTAACAGCTACCCTGCCAGAGATCCATCGGGCGCCCCGTCTGTTCGGTGACCCATGCCCCCAGATTCTGATCCGGAACAAAGAGGATAGGGCGATCCTCAGGAGCAGCATTCACGATCTTGACCGCGTTACCGCTTGTGCAGATGACATCTGCAATTGCTTTCACGCCCGCGCTGCAGTTGATGTAGGCAATAACATAATAATTCTTTGCTGAATACTCCTTAAGGAAGGCTTCCAACTTCTCCGCCGGACAGGAATCAGCGAGGGAACATCCTGCATCCATGTCGGGAATGACAACAGTCTTGGAGGGGTTCAGGATCTTTGCGGTTTCGCCCATGAAGTGAACACCGCAGAAAATAATGACATCAGCCTGTGTCTCCGCCGCCTGGATACTCAGGCCGAGCGAATCACCCACAAAATCAGCGACATTCTGGATCTCCTCGATCTGGTAGTTGTGGGCTAGGATCACTGCATTCCGATCCTTCTTGAGTCGCAGGATTTCTGTGACCAGATCGGTGGGGTGGGCGCTCATTTTATCAGAAGACGATAAACAGTGATGTAGGAGATCAACGGGGCAGAGAAAAAATACTCTATGGAAAAATTACTGAGTTGATCCCATTGATTACTTTCTCACCCTAGAATTATTACAACCGCAAGTCACTTTGCCTCCGTGATGAGTTGGCGGAGGATAAAGGGGAGGATGCCGCCGTGGCGGTAGTAGTCGACCTCAATCGGGGTATCAATGCGTACCTTGACGGATATCTCCCGGGAGGATCCATCCTTTCCAGTGATGCGAAGAATGAGGTCCTGACGTGGTTTGAGATCCTCGCCGAGACCGAGGACGTCGTAGATTTCGGTTCCGTCGAGTCCAAGTGTTTGGGACGTGGTTCCCTCAGGGAACTGGAGTGGGAGGACGCCCATGCCGACCAGGTTGGAACGGTGAATTCGCTCGTAGCTTGCGGCGATGACCGCCTTAACCCCCAGTAGTCGAGTTCCCTTGGCTGCCCAGTCGCGGCTGCTACCGGTGCCATACTCCTGTCCTGCCAGAATAACGAGAGGCGTCTTCTCTGCTGCGTACTTATGAGCCGCATCAAAGATGCTGAGACGCTCGTTATCAGGTTGATGCAGCGTTTCGCCTCCCTCGACTCCGGGAAGCATGAGGTTTTTGATCCGGACGTTGGCGAAGGTGCCTCGTGTCATGATGCGGTCATTGCCACGACGACTGCCGTAGCTGTTGAAGTCTTCAAGGGCTACCTTGTGATCGCTGAGGAATCGTCCTGCAGGAGATTTCTCCTTGATGGCTCCAGCCGGTGAGATGTGATCTGTGGTCACTGAATCTCCAAAGATGCCGAGCGCCCTTGCTCCGGAGATCGGGGCGATCGTTCCAGAGTCCATGGCAAAGTTTTCAAAGAAGGGTGGCTCCTGAATGTAGGTGCTCTTGGTATCCCACTCGTAGATTTCACCTGTAGGGGCACTGATTTCGTTCCATTTCGGGTTCTGGCCGGCGAAGTTGTTGTAGAGTGTCGAGAACATCTCCGGAGTCAGAGCACTACGAAGTGTCTCGCGAATCTCTGCAAGGCTTGGCCAGATATCCTTGAGAAAGATCTCTTGGCCCTCTTTTCCTAGTCCGATCGGCTCCTTGATAAAATCGATGTCCACCCTCCCGGCAAGGGCGAAAGCGATGACAAGCGGCGGGGACATAAGGAAGTTGGCCTTGATATTCTGATGGATGCGGGCCTCGAAGTTGCGGTTTCCGGACAGGACTGCTGCAGCGACCAGATCGTTATCGGTGATGGCTTTTTCAACCTCCGGGTTCAGCGGACCTGAATTGCCAATGCAGGTGGTGCAACCGTAGCCGACCGTCTGGAAGCCGAGTTGATCGAAGTAAGGTTGAAGCCCGGTTTTCTCAAGGTAGGCGGTCACCACACGTGAACCCGGAGCGAGGGAAGTCTTCACTGTCGGGTCCATCACAAGACCGGCTTCGACGGCCTTTTTAGCCAGGAGTCCGGCTGCCAGCATAACGCTGGGGTTGCTCGTGTTCGTGCAACTGGTGATCGCGGCAATCAGGACGCTCCCGTTGCGGATTGTGCTGGTGCTTGCATGGAAAGGTGACTCCGGCATCTGGGGCACGGCATCGGCCGTGGGGCGGTCGCTGATCATTTCCTCCTCGTCTGCGGGGATTGTGGAGTTGCGGCGTGCGACCGTTGCGTTGGTCGAGAGATTTCCATTATTCTTGCCGTAACCGCCTTCGGCAACGGGCTTTGTAAGAAGATCGTGGAAGGTCGTGCGGAGTTTCGGAAGGTCAATCCGATCCTGTGGACGTTTGGGACCTGCAACGCTCGGCACGACGGTCGAGAGGTCCAGTTCCAGATCGACGCTGTAATCGATCTCCCCCTTGCGTGGCATTCCGAACATTCCCTGAGCCTTGAAGTAATTCTCAAAGGCACTGCACTCCTCCGAGGTGCGACCGGTGGCTCGCAGAAATGCGACCGATTCTGAATCGACTGGGAAGATGCCCATGGTGGCCCCATATTCGGGAGCCATGTTGGCGATCGTGGCCCGGTCAGGGAGAGGAAGGCTTTCGGCTCCCTCGCCATAGAACTCAACGAATTTTCCGACAACCTTCGCGGCCCGAAGCATCTGCGTGACACTCAGTGCCAGGTCGGTCGCGGTGACTCCTTCTCCAAGTTTCCCCGTGAGATGGACCCCGACGACTTCGGGCGTCAGGAAATAAACAGGCTGACCAAGCATGCCGGCTTCAGCCTCGATACCGCCGACACCCCAGCCAACCACGCCGAGGCCATTGATCATCGTGGTGTGGGAGTCGGTTCCGACAAGACTGTCAGGGTAATAAATATCGGCACCTCCGTTTTTGGAGTGAAGAACGCCCCGTGCCAAATACTCCAAATTGACCTGATGGACGATTCCGATTCCTGGAGGAACCACCCCGAAGGTCTCGAATGCCTGTTGACCCCACTTGAGAAACTCGTAGCGTTCGCGGTTACGTCTGAACTCCATGTCCAAGTTGAGTTTCATGGCATCCGCCCAACCGTAGTAATCCACCTGAACCGAGTGATCCACGACGAGATCAACGGGCACAAGCGGTTCGATGATGCCCGGTTTGCCTCCCAGACGAGCCACTGCGCTGCGCATCGCTGCAAGATCGACGAGGAGTGGAACTCCCGTGAAGTCCTGAAGCACGATTCGTGCAACGACGAAAGGGATCTCCTCGGGAGCCGGCATCTTCGCATTCCAAGAAGCCAGGGCTCGGACATCTCTCTCGTCCACCTTGCGGCCGTCGCAGTTGCGCAGGACCGATTCCAGAACGACCCGGATCGAGAAAGGGAGCCTCGAGATGCATCCGATTCCCTGCTCTTCCAATGCGGGAAGTGAGAAATAGGAGGCAACGGCCCCTTTCGAGGGCTCGAATGTACGGAGTGTCTTGAAGGGATCGTTTGCTGGCATCTTATGAAAAAAAGGAGGGGTTACTTGATTTCTGCCAGGCGAGCTTGAATCTTTGCGAAATCGGGGAGTTTTTTTGGATCGTCGTTTGACTCCGCATATTGAACGATGCCTGAACGATCGATAAGAAAAGCGGAACGCTTTGCCACTCCGCCCATCGCTAGTCCAAGTTGCGGGAGAAAGCTCTCGTAGCTGATGCCATACGACTTTGCAACGGAGTGCTCGTAATCGCTGAGAAGGGGAATGCTGATTCCTTCTTTGGCAGCCCATGCATGCTGTGCGAAGGGATTATCGCCGCTGATGCCATAAACGGTGCAGTCTAGGGATTCGTAGGAGCCTATTCCTTTGCTGATCTCGCAGAGTTCCTCGGTGCAGACGCCGGTGAAGGCCATCGGCACAAAAAGAATAAGGATATTCCGTTTTCCGATTTCCGCCGAGAGAGTCACCTGTTTCGGACCTTCCGAAGTTGCGGTGGAGAGTGTGAAGTCAGGTGCTTTGGTTCCGATGGTAATCATGTTTGAACGTCGAATGGGTTTGTTGGATGAAAGGATGAATTTAGCGGTTTTCTTTCGGGGATGGAAAGATGGAAGCGTTGGGAGCCATGTTTGACGTGACAGGGTTAGTCAGAGATAAAGCAGGATTTGTGCCATCTGGGCGCTCCCCTTGAGGAGAAAAAGATGGGGTAGAGGGGGGTGATGATGGGGCAGGAGTGGGAGTTTGAGTTGGAGTGGGGGTCGGTGTCGGCGTGGGCCAGGGCTTTTCCAACGAAGTCCACTCATGCCACTCCGCTTGATCACTTCCGCCAAATTCTTTCCAGAGAGAGTGACACCGTTCCGACCAGTGCTGGTAATTAGGCTCCTTGAGAGGCTTTTCTGCGCTTCCCGGGAAGACGAGATAGACTATCTCCGGTCGACTTGCCGGCCGGCGCTCCTCACCTGACTGAGAATCGATTTCCCGGCAGATGCGTAGGGATGCCTCGCCAATCTTGGAATTCGGACCTAAATCGCCAAGGATGGCTGGGTAGAGTGTGCCGTCGGCCACGACGACCGCATAATCACCGATGGAGGGTTGTCCGGGTGCTTTGCCGACCATGAAGGATGGAAGCACGATGAAAGGGTCCGCAGCACCGACAAGAAAGCTCCAGCGCTTCAGTTCCAGAATGGTAGCCTTGGAGGAGGCGATGACATTTTCAAGATGGAGCTTTTGCTCTCCCGTCAAGGTTCCCTCTCCGAGAGATTGCTGGAATGTAACAAGTTGATCCTCCACGGACTGAAGACAACTATTCGTGCGATCCGACTTCTTGGCCCACCTGTAATTCGTCTGAGGCTGGAATGTTTGCGAGAGCTTTTCGATGCTCAGGTTTCGGTCACCATCAGATCCGTCTGCATTCACATTCATGATGGCTTGGACTAGCAAAGCTCTTCTTGATGAGTTTGGATTTCTTAAATCAAGGATCGTCTGGCAGTCGAAGAGGGAGTCTTTGTAGGGAAGTTTCTGCAGGGCAATCAGATTTGCTTTCAGGGAGTTTTGCTTGTGGGCAAGTAGGGTTTCATAATCCGGTGAGGGAGCGATACCCGTAAGCATCAAGGGGAGAGAAGGAAGCAGGGTTGACAAGTTCGGCGTTGCCTTTTCCAGGTCGCTTATCGCTATAGCCGCTTTTGGCCACTCGACATGGAGATCCAAGTTTAACCGGTAAGATTCCGGAATCGCTGCCGATGAGAGTGCCGTGTTCGTCCCAAGTGATGCCTGCACGGAGGCCTTCAGCGCGATTCCATTAAAGAGTTTTGCCGTGTCGTAGTTTTTTCTCGGCAGAACCGGAGGTCTGGCAGATTGCCCTGAGGATTCCGTTGCGGGATTTTTTTTACCGCACCCCGACCAGGGAAGCAGCATCAAGGAGAGCAGGATGGTGCCTAAGATGCGGCGGGTTTTTCCCGTTCGCTCCATGTCAGGAATATGCAAGAAATGCGGTGATCACATCCTGGGGAATATCTAGCATTTTATAATCGGAGGAAGAGACGAAAAGCAGGCTCTGACTGCCCTTGCCAAGCTGTTGTCCCGTCGAATCATAGATCTCGTGTTCCAGGGTCACAAATTTACGGTTATGGCTGGCAACGCGGATCTTGACACTCACGGTCTCGAACTCCTTTGTCTCCCTAACAAACTTGTGCTCAAAAGAACGGGTAAGAATATAAAACGGGGTCTCTTTCAAATTGAATTTCGGCATGACCCTGTTGAAGAAAAGTTCGCGAGTCTTTCCCACCCACATCGCGTACATGCCGAAGTAGACATTGCCGACAGAATTTGTATCGGCATAAGTCGCGATGAATGTGTGGACAAACCACTTGTCCTCAAAATGACCCGAGATGTCGTGAGTGCCCATGGGAGCGCTTGTGAGAACGGTTCCGACAGGTGTCAGGGAGACAACGGAGGCTGATGCGGGCTCCTCCAGTTCCTCCCGATCCGTGGTGAAATCCTCTCCAGCAAGCGGCTTTAACATGAGCCAGATCACGTAACCAAGCGGGAGCAGCGAGGCAAGGATCTGGAAGACCGGTTGATGCAGGAAGTATCCATAGGCAAAGATCACGACTGCAAGGGAACCGATGCAGAACATTTTCACCTGGGGAATCATATTCACCGGCCCGTTGACAAAGGCACGACTGATAGCGAGAGCTGAGTATCCAACGAAAAACGTCGCAAAGAAAATCATGAAATACTCGAGCTCAATCCCGATGGCGGCACCAATCACGGCGATCACCGCGCAGAGAATGAAGGCAGGAATGGGTGAGGTGAGCAGGCGTTCCGGAATAAGGGAGAAGATGGCGCTCTTGCTTCGGGTGGCGTTGCTTTTGAAAAACCAGCGCAAGGCGATGTAACCGCTGTCCAGCGTTGTCAGGATACAGCCTGCCAGGAAGGTTAGGTAGGCTCCAAGAAGCCAAGGGTTTGCCGGAGGAGAACTGAAAACCCGAGTGAGAAGCGACTCCGCATAGGGGTAACCGGCAAGTCCCGATTGGATGAAAATCCGGGAACCACCCTCCATTGCCCAGAGTGCAAGAATGCCGTGAAATAGTAGAATTGCCCCGAAAAGAAGGGCACCGAAGGCGTAAGCGGCGGTGATGGAGGTGTTTTCTCGCCTCATCTGGATAGCCCTTTGCCATTGTTGGAGGTCAAGCCATGGACCGACCAAGAAGCCAATGCAGATCGGGATGACGTAGCCCCAGAAGTTAAGGTCGTGGGTCGGTAGAAGGCTCGGAGAGTGTATGCCTCTGAAATAAGGAGAGCCGAGTTCCGAAATAATAACCGCCACACAGCAGACAATCAGGGCAAGGAATCCGGCGTGGCTATACTTAATCCGTCGGATGGAGAACTCCTCTCCGAAGAGAATGCCCGCAGCCAGAATGATCAGCGCTGTGAGTGGAAGGTAGAGGGAATCAGGACGGAGTCCGAGCGGTTGCCAACCATATCGTATCAAGGCGAAAAAAGTGAGTGAGAGGGCGATGATCTGATAGAGAAAGAAAACAAGTCGGAAGGGACGGGACCAGGTGGTGAAGAAAATGGCCAGAGATTCGGACCCAGCATTTCTGCGGGCGATATGGTCGCATACTGCTCCGAAAACAAAAAGACCGAGGCAGTTTGGGATCAGGAATGTAAGCAGTCCGGTCAAGCCGAACTCAACGGTGAACTGAACTGAAAAGAAAAGCCCCAACCCCCACACCCACGAAAGTGCAACAGTGTTCCCCCAGAGCAGGATGTTCAGGAAGCGGAATCTGGAAGGGGTGACGGCGGAATTTTCCATATTAGCGTATCTTAGCGACGACGCGATGGATCTTCAACCGCAATGGCAACTTCCTGCATTTCGAACTGATTCCTTGACGTTCTTGCAATCGGGCGGTGTCGGGGGCAATCTCACACCTTTCCTTGGATATTTTATGTTCCGTGGAATTTTTCCATCACTGTGAAGATACTGGATAGATATTTACTTACTGCTCTCTGCGTTGCGACCGCCATGGGCGTCGCCTTACTGAGCCTAGTGCTTGTCCTCGGAAACGTCTTCAAGGAGATGCTTGATCTGCTGATCAATCATAATGTTCCTCTGGAGACGGTTTTTGCCTTTATCGCCTTTGTTCTTCCGTTTTCGATGACCTTCACCATTCCCTGGGGGTTTCTCACGGCTGTTCTGCTGGTGTTCGGTCGCCTCTCCGCTGACAATGAGATCATCGCCCTTCGAGCCACCGGCGTCAGTTTCCAGAGAATCTTCCTGCCTGTGCTCGCTGTAGCGCTTGCTTTGGTGGGTCTCTGCTTCTGGATCAATATCGATGTTGCGCCACGGGCCCAATGGTCGATGTTTAATGCACTCTTCCGGATCGCTACGCATGACCCCACCTCGATGTTCCAGGCTGATGAGGTGTTGGACCAGTTTCCCGACAGAAGGATTTATGTCGGTGGCAGGGAGGGGGATCTTCTGAAAAATCTGATCGTCTTCGAGATCGATGAAAAAGCACTCCCCTCGAGGGTTGTATTTGCCAAATCGGGCTCTCTGACCCCTGACAATGATCATAACCGCCTGCTCCTTCGTGTGGAGGACGCCAAGTTCGAACAGAGGGACGAGCGTCAACCTGATAATGACACCATGATCCGACAGGGCATCAGCATGCAGGAAGGAGTTATCCATATGTCGCTGCAGAAGCTTCTGGATAGCAAGAAAAGAGGAAAGCCACTCAGCTCACACACACTCGAGGAGCTTCGAGCAGAACTTGCCAAGCCTGATTGTTCCAAACGTCTCGCCTATCAAGTGGAAATCAGCAAACGCTTCTCCATGTCCCTGGCGGCGCTCTCCTTTGCGCTCATTGCGGTGCCCTTGGGAATCACGACCCATCGTAAGGAAACATCGGTCGGTTTCGCACTCAGTCTCGTGATCGCCTTCAGCTATTTCTTTTTCATCATTATCGCCGATACCTTTCATGAGAATGCGAAGGCCATGCCCATTCTCATGATCTGGTTTCCCAATCTTTTTTTCACAGGACTTGGCCTCTGGCTCTCTAGTCGGCTTCTGCGTCGTTAGTTTTCCCTAGGAAATCACCCAATCTGAGACAACATTTTTACAACACGATTCATGACCTCCAAAGAAACCCCTGATCCCAAGGAAGAAGCGCTTAAAAAAATCGTGAACGGCATGGCCTCGGGTCGATCCGCCCACTTTCTCACCGACATAATGGAGACCGTCGTGCGCCTCGGTGAGGATCACGCCTCCGTCTCCGATCTGAAGCTCATCAGCAGGTCGATCCGGGAAATGCGCTATGCTGCCTCCGTGTTTCAGAAATACAGCGGGATACGTAAAGTTGCCGTCTTCGGATCCGCCAGGACTCGTGCCGAGGAGCCTGATTTCCAATTGGCACGCGAGTTTGCAAGGCGGATCG
Source organism: Verrucomicrobiota bacterium (assembly GCA_008933015.1). Taxonomy (GTDB): domain Bacteria; phylum Verrucomicrobiota; class Verrucomicrobiia; order Chthoniobacterales; family UBA6821; genus UBA6821. Next base: position 23,235 of record WBXH01000018.1, read on the forward strand.
TTGCGGAAAACTTCATGCTCATCACCGGCGGCGGAGACGGGATCATGGGTGCTGCCCAGCAGGGCGCTGGAGCAGAAAAGAGCTTTGGTCTCAATATCAGGCTTCCCTTCGAGCAGAGCGCCAACCCTGTGATCAGTGGAGATCCAAAGCTGATCAATTTCAACTACTTCTTTGCCCGCAAGTTGAGCTTTGTGAAGGAGACGAGCGCCTTTGTTCTCTTCCCGGGTGGCTTCGGAACCCTCGACGAGGGGTTTGAAGTGCTGACCCTCCTTCAAACGGGAAAGACCTCCATCGTCCCCATCATCCTCATGGATCGGCCAAACGGGTTCTACTGGGAAACGTGGCGCCGGTTCTTGGATAACGATATCCTTGAGTTGGGACTTATCTCGCGCTCTGACTTTCACCTCTTCACCATCACTCACGACGTTGACCGCGCGGTCAATGAGATCAAGCATTTCTACAAGGTGTTCCACTCCTATCGCTGGGTCAGGGATGAGATGGTGATACGTCTCAACAACAGACTCACCCCTGCCGCTCTTGAAAACCTAAACCAGCAATTCGATCACCTGATCGCAATGGGTCATATCATTCAGAGAGAGGCTCTTCCTGAAGAGGGGGATGATGAATCCGTCGCCCATCTTCCCCGCCTTGTCCTATCACCCCACAAACGAGAATTCGGCATGCTCAGGCTTCTTATCAATGCCATCAATGACTCCGCCGTGCTGGAACCCGAGGAACCTAACAACCTCGCGGATTGAAGTGCCCCGTCTTCGGGAATAGGATCACTAGAACAATGAAGAAAGCAGGTAAAGTTTCCCTCTACGATACAACCCTTCGTGATGGAACGCAGGGCGAGGGAATCTCCTTCAGCCTACTCGACAAGGTGAGAATCGCAGAAAAGCTTGCCGGGTTCGGTATGGACTATATCGAGGGGGGGTGGCCCGGTTCCAATCCCAAGGACCTCGCTTTCTTTGCAGAAGCACGCAAACTCGATTTAGGTGGAGCAAAACTGGCCGCTTTTGGCAGTACCCGACGGGCCGGAATCGATGCCTCCGATGACCCTCAGATTGCGCAACTTCTTGAGGCGGAGACACCCGTGGTCACGATCTTCGGGAAGAGTTGGAAGCTCCAGGTGGATAAGGTTCTGGGTGTGCCTCACGCCGAGAACTTGGCGATGATCGGAGACAGTGTCACCTTCCTGAAATCACATGGTCGAGAGGTCTTCTACGATGCGGAGCACTTCTTTGACGGCTATAAGGATGATGCAGAGTTTGCGATGGCCACACTTGCTGCTGCGGCTGAAGGAGGGGCAGATATGCTCATCCTTTGCGACACCAATGGTGGCACCATGCCCGATGAGATCGCCTCTATCACTGAAGTCGTGGAAGCTCGCTTCCCAGGTAAGGTAGGCATACACACCCATAACGATTGCGGACTCGGTGTCGCCAATGCGTTGGCTGCGGTGCGGGCGGGGGCCATTCAGGTTCAGGGCACGATGAACGGTTACGGGGAGCGAACGGGCAATTGCAACCTCACCTCGGTGATCCCATGTCTTCAGCTCAAGATGGACATCCCGGTCGTGAAGGATCTTGCACTTCTTCGCGAAGTCTCGCTTTTCGTTGATGAGTTGGCGAACTGCCAACCCGATCCCAGGGCCCCATTCGTAGGCGTGACAGCCTTTGCCCATAAAGGAGGGATGCACGTGAATGCCGTGGCTAAGAC
>WBXH01000019.1 GCA_008933015.1 Verrucomicrobiota bacterium
AGGCGTTCCATGTTTCCCATGGCGCTTATGGGAAACGGAAGGAGGGATACTGAAAAGAAGATTCTCAATTTCTCCAGCAAACTCCCAAGACTGCTTTCCGAATGAGATTGCAAAAAAAACGGAAGCTGAAAATTTCTCCATAAGATTCAAAAACTTCTTAACATGAAAACACCCCCTCCTCTCATTGTTTGCTTGAGCATCGCCTTTTTTGCCGCTTGGCCTTCCGGGTTGAGTGGACAGACCAGTAATTCGGCACCCACTCCTACCTCTGCTTCAGTAGGCGGCTCATCAAATTCATCAACTCCCTCTACTAATACGGTTGCAACTTCTCCAGCAACTCTCTCGGAACTCAAGATTGCGCCGGTGACGATCACTCCCGCATCGACCCTTGAGATCATGCAGAAAGTCGCCGACTGGCAATTGACCCATCCGGCCACGAACAAGCCCTATGTCTGGATCCAAGGAGCGGGATACACGGGCTTCATGGCTCTGGCAGGCATCTCGGCGGATCCCAAGTACCGCGAAGCGATGATGGCCATGGGCGAGACCAACCAATGGCAACTAGGACCAAGGCCTTACCATGCCGATGATCAGTGTGTCGGTCAGACCTACGCCGATCTCTACATACTCAATGGAGAGTCCAACATGATAGCCCCTCTGCGGGAGAGGTTCGACTTCATCCTCTCCCACCCGCCCGCCTCCGACAGCCTCGACTTCAAACAACCCGGCCATGGTCAGCAGAATTGGTCATGGTGTGATGCCCTCTTCATGGCCCCCCCCACCTGGATTCGTCTCTACACCATCACGGGGGACCATCGTTACCTCGACTTCGCCCTCAGCAACTGGTGGCACACCACGGATTTCCTCTACGACAAGGAGGAGCACCTCTTCTACCGCGACAGCACCTTTTTTGACAAACGCGAGGCGAACGGAAAGAAGGTCTTCTGGGGGCGTGGTAACGGGTGGGTGATGGCTGGGATCGTCCGCATGCTTCAACTCCTCCCGGAGAACAATCCCGCCTATCCCCGCTTCGTGAATCTCTTCAAGGAGATGGCGCCGAAGATTCTCACCTGCCAGCAATCAGATGGTCTCTGGCGGGCGAGCCTCCTTGATCCGGCCAGTTACCCCCTTGAAGAAGCCAGCGGATCGGGATTCTACACCTACGCCCTGGCCTGGGGTGTGAATCAGGGGATCCTGGATCGCGCCACCTATGAACCGGCGATCCGCAAGGCATGGTCGGCACTGGTTGCCTGTGTCCAACCGGATGGCAAACTGACCCATATCCAACCGGTGGGGTTCGACCCGAAGAATTTCCCGGCAGACTCCACCGAGGCTTACGGTGTCGGGGCATTCCTTCTGGCGGGGAGTGAGATCTTTCGGATGGCCGTTCTTGAGAAGGCCCACCCGATCACGGTGAAGGTCGGTAATTCCGCCGACTTCTGGCGGGAGAATGAAACGGTGGAAGTTCCCCTCGGCGGGAAGCATATGGTGATGGATGGACTCTCCTCCAGGATCCTAACCTCACAGAGCTACGAACCTCAGCCCACTGAGAACAGGCTCCTCTTCCAGGTGAACCTTGCCCCCTTGGAGACCCGCACCTATGCGATCCTAGATGCATCGGACGTGCCTTCCATCCCCCCTCCGATCCAAAAGACCTCGGCGCGTTACGTGCCGGAGCGCTTCGATGATTTTGCCTGGGAAAGCGACAGGATCGCACATCGGATCTATGGACAGGCCCTGATGGCTAGCAAGGAGCACACGGTGAGCAGCGGTATCGATGTATGGATCAAAAAACACCGAATCCTGACGGTGGATACCATGTACAAGACCGGCCACTACCACGAGGATAACGGAGAGTTCATGGATGATTACCGTGTCGGCAAGAGCCGCGGATGCGGCGGCATCGGGATCTGGGACGGCAAGAAATTGCTGGTTTCACAAAATTGGCGCAACTGGAAGCTGATCACGAGTGGGCCGATCCGATCGGAATTTGAGGTCACTTATGACCCTTGGGATGCGGGTAACGGACGCATGGTCTCGGAGACCAAGAGAATGAGCATCGATGCAGGATCTTGGTTCACCAGGGCAACTTCCACCTTCTCAAGTCAGGATCAATCTCCTCTGACCATCGGAGTCGGTCTTGCCGAGCGCTCAAGCGGCCCGGACGGCACTCCAATCATTGGCAGGGATCAGGCTGAGGGGTGGTTGACATACTGGCAACCCGAGGACAAACCGAAAGGAATCACAGCCACCGCAATCGTACTTCCTAAGGGTAGTGTGAAGGAGCTCACAACTGACCTTCAGGACATGCCAGAGGCAAAGCTTCATGAAGTGGTCCCACAACCGACCCATGAGGGGGCTCCAGCTGTGCGAAATCTTCTTGCCATCTCCCAAACTGAGGTCGGCAAGCCTTATAGCTACTACCTCGGCGCCTGCTGGGATCAGAGCGGGGATTTCACGAACAATGTACAGTGGGACAAGCAGACCCAACGTGTTGCGGAGCGACGCGACCACCCGCTGCAGGTTGGCATAACAAAGCCCTAGCAACCTTGGGGGATCCCCGTACCAAGTTGATCGAGAGATAATCTCGATCCTCAAGTTGCTTGGGAATTAGTTAACCGGAGCGAAGTTTCCGTTAGGAAGCTGGCGATAGAGAGTCTTGCCCCTGGGATAGGTGGGGGCATAGCTGCCGTCCGGTTGTTGTAGATAGCTGATCTTGGCAGGCACAAAACCATCACCCGAGCGAACGTAAAGTTGTTGGTTTGTCTGCTGTTGGGCGCCACCGCCAGAGCCGCTTGCCTTGGGAATGAAGGCATTGATGGCCTGAGATCCAACGCTTCCCGCTCCAGCGGAGATAGCACCAGCGGCAACAGGATTCACCCCCTTCATGATAGCACCCGTCCCTGCACCGATCGCGGCGGCGGAGAGTCCCTGCACAACAGCCGCCCCCATGGGCGTCATCACGGAACGGGGCTGCCCGTTGGGACCGGTTTCTGTGGTGCAACCACTGGTGAGGAGGGCTGAAATCGTCGCAATGGAAAACAGAGGTGTGATTTTCATATTCATTCAGTATCAAACTGACTTGAGGAAAATCAACGGGATATATGGCTTAGATCTGGCAATCCTGCTAACGCCTCCCTCAAAAGACCGGAATCCGGTGAAGAGATGGAGTCAATTCCTTGGACCATGGGAGCTTGGAATCCGGCCAACGCTTGCGTTCAAGCTCGCCCCAGAAAACATAGGCAACACCTAACCGGGAGGCTTTCTCTTGCCATCCAGGTTCGCCCATCATGAGGCTGTTCAGCGATTCGAGTCTCCCTTTGTAATCGAGTCCATGGCTCCAGAGGTGCCCCTCGTACCCGCAAACCACAGGGTGCCCTAGCATCAGGACCGGGTGGTTATATTCAGGGGCACAGGCGATCACCGCGTCGGGGGGGAGGCCGCGTAAATCCCAAGCCGTTTTGTCTAGGGTACTGCGCCCGATGAGTGTGTAGCCATGCCTGCCATCGAGCCCCACGGCAAGGGTGACGGCCCCTGATCCGAAGAGCAGGATGACTGCACACGCACGTATCGCGATGGAGTGTCGGGCCAGTAATTCATCCCAAAGAAAAGGAGCCACTACGATCCACGACCAGATCATGAGCTTCGTGTTGTCCCAAGGCCAGGGTGCAAAGCGTATGAAGAGACACACGGTGAAGATGAGGCTTGCAGGCCATACAAAGGCGCGCTCTTTAATACTCCCTCTCTTCCCAAATAAATGAAAACAGAGAAGAAGGGCAAGCGGCAGGGTCATGCCGAAGTTCCAAAACCAAAACCAGAGAGTGCCGTCCGACATCCAACCCATCCGCCAACCGACCGCATGCATGGCCGAAGAACCGCCCGCACCGGTGGTGATCATCCATCCGAAGAGAGCCATCGGAGGCCACGCAACGAGGGCCAACCGACCGATCCGTTCACGGGAAGAGGGAGCAAGAAAAGCGAGCCCCGCCATGGCTGCTCCTAGAAAGAGAGCGGCGTGGATACTGAACAGGGGCATCACTCCTAGAAGAAGGGCTTGAATGCCAAGTGGGAGGACTCTTTTTTTCCCTGGATCAAAACTCTCCTTGCGCCATGTCGTGAGGAGTAAAAAGCCCACAGGCAGGGCGTAAAGAAAGCCGCGCTGAGTCACAAACAAGGTAAGGAAGAGATTTTTCCACTCACTCACTTCATCGGGATTCCCCCCCCACCCCGTCTTGAGAAGGATGACCCCGGCACACCCCCCATTGAAGAGAAAGGCCGCCAGTGCAACCGCCCCACCCCAACGCCAGAGAGCATAGCCCGTGAGTGCGCAACCGATCAAACCGCACCAAAGCAATCCCATTGCGGGGGGAACTCCAGCAACCAGAAGCAACGCATTAAAAAGATCGGTGCCGAGCGGGTAACGCAGTAGATCACCGGCAAGGATGGGGCTTCCGGGCCACCAGTGGGGCGTGGAGGAGAGCCAGTGGATGAATGAAAGGTGCAGGGAGAGGTCCCCGAGATTATTCGGAGAGAGAATCTTCCACTCGTCGCCAACAGGATAGATAAGCCAGAAAAACGCTCTTGCCGAGGCACAGGCAAAAACCGCGATCATGATCCAACCCCAGCGGGATGGTTCGGGACGATTGCCCGGCGGGAGCGTGAAACGCACAATTATTCCGCATGCCAGTCCCACCGAGAGGGCAATCCATGAGACCGCATCGTGTCCTCCACGTAATCCATGCCAGAACCACGCCAGGGGGAGCGCAGAAAGCACTGCGGCGGCAACTCCGAAAAGAATGGCAACTGAAAGCCTCATAAATCGGTTTTTATTCCGTTTTTATCTTTGGGGGAATCAACACGGTCGGTCTTCCCGTGGCCAGATTCATGGAACCAGTCGTTGAAGAGGGACTCCCGGAACCAGACCGTGCACTCGTCCATTGAGTCACGAAGATGGAAGCGTCTCCGAAGATAAGATCCCTTGATGCGCCCCTCGATCAACTTCTGCTGGGAGGTCAACGCCACGATGAAATCGCCATCCAACGCGGCCGGGAGATCATCCTTTCCATAGTAACCGATACGGTTGAAATCGCCGAAAATCCATGGCAAGGGGTAGTAACTTTCTAGGATGATCTCGCCGCTCACGGAATGGTTCCTAGGATCACGCTTGGCAATCCCGAGCACCGGCTCTGTGAGAACCGAGATCTCGGGCAATGTCTGCACATAGACATAGGGCTCCGAAGGGTCGGCAAAGTGACGAAAATTGAGGGTAATGACCTTGCCAAGCGTCACAACCACTATTCCTGCCACAATGATCACGATCCAAGTCCTGAGCCTACCGAATCGAAGCCACAACTCGGCCACTGCACACCCAAAGAGGAGGCAGAAGGGCCAGAGAATGGAGATAATGCACCAGGGGGTCTTGTAGGGAACGAAGGAGTAGGCCAGCAGGACTCCGACCCCGTAGAGGGCTAGATAGCGTTGAAGGGGTGGTGAGGGCAGCGCAAGGCGCACCGCGTAAATCAACCCCAGGAGTGAAGGCCACTCGTAGCGCCCCATGAGGGCCAGCCAGTAATAGTTAAAGGGACCTATTTGATACTCAGCCTTCACATGTCCTCCCGCGCCGGTTCCGGTATGAAACCACTTCAGGTATGCCCGTCCAAAATCAGGAATTCCTGCCCAGTTCAGAAATGTTCCGGAGTAGAAAAAAAGGAGTATCAGGAGTGAAATTCCAAGGCACCAGAAAAGCTCCAGCGCTCCCCAGCGAGGTTTAGCAGGTGGCATCACCGGATCCGATGGGAGCACCTTTTGCCAGAAGTGCAGGCACAAGCCAGCCAGCACCAGGCATCCCAAGTGGATCGCAGCAGTCTCCTTGAGCAGAAGGAGGAGGGTAACCCCGGTCACCATCACCGCCAGATCGCGTTTACCGCCACTCCGCCATAAACCCAATACACCCCATGTTGTGATCATCAGTGCCAGAACGAACAAGGACTCATGGATGGCATAGCGGCCGTAAAAAACGGCTGCTGGAGAAACAGCCAACGCCAATGCCCCCAACCTAGCCGCAGTGATCCCGAAGAAGCGATCAAACCTCAAAGCCATCCAAATCGAGGCAATGCTGGAGAGCACAGAAGGAAGCCTCAACGCCCAGAGGTTCCTGCCGAACAGGGAGAGAGAAATAAACAATACATAGAAGTAGAGGGGCCCATGATAATTCTCGGGGTCGTATCGGTAGAAGCCGCTACCACTCATCTGATCCACAAACCATCCGTTAATCCCCTCATCGAAGTGTGCGGGTTTCAGATCGAGGGCCCATAGCCGCAGCAGGGCCGCAATCACAAGAATCGCCCCTTCAATCAGGAGCGTATAGGCAATCCAACCTCCGACACGATTTCTTGATGTTGCGTTCGCTGAATGCTCCACGGATAACAAGAAAATGGGGTTACTTCATACCCGCCGCAGAGAGCACCTCGGCGGCAGTTTTGAAATGCATTTTGGCCACTTTGTTGAGCATGCCCGGCCCAAACATCCTGATGACCTCGGCGGCGGCATCCTTAACCTTGGAAGAGACTCCCTTGGGTAGGGTGATCCCAAGTTCCTTCCCGTGCCTTTCAAGCCAATCGATAAAACCCTCGCGAGCAAGGATCGAGGCCGCGGCCACGGCATAGTCACTCTCGGCCTTCGTTCGCTGATCGAGTTGGATCTTGCGTCCGTTTTCAAGCAGGGCCTTCTGAAGAACCCGAGCATCGGCAAACTTGTCGGAAAGCGCCCGGGGACAGGAGGGGACCCGGATGCAGAGATTCTCGATGATCCGGGCGTGGCCCCAGGCAAGTAGTCGATTGAGATTACCGATCGTCCCGTAAAGCTGATTGTACTTTTCCGGTCCGATCACGATGACCTCGGAGGGAGCACCGGACCTACGTATTACCTCTGCAAGTTCTCGGATCTTTTTGTCTGTCCCGATCCCCTTGCTATCCCTGACCCCGGCGTCCCGCAGTTCGCGGGCGAGATCCGCGTCAACGAACACACCGGCTATCACCAAGGGCCCCAAAAGGTCCCCCTTTCCACTCTCATCGACACCAAAATGGGGATCAAACTGCTCGGGAGAGTGCACTTCCTCGTAGCCGAGGCGGGCTTCGCCAAGGATCTCCGGCTCCATCACATAGGTGATGAAATCCTCAAGCCCCCTGCCCTGCAGGAGAACCTTCGGACCCTTTTCATAAACGGCGATGCTCAGCTTTTCCTTGCTTGCCGTAAAGAGCGTATAGGGCTTTTCGAGAAAGCTGAATCCACGTTCCTGAAGAAGTCGGCGGAGCTTCTCAGCCTGATCCGAGGTCAGAGGATATGTCTGGGAATGAAGCGGTGGCATCTGGTCGAAACGTTGTGGCGACTTGCGGTTTTCATCACGGTGCCCTACGAGGCTACTGTGGACAAGCAGAAGAGCCCAACCCCCAGTATCAATTTTTTAAGCGCCGGCGACATCATCAAAGCGCGCAAGACGCTCTTGAAATGGCACTCCGTTCACGGGAGGAAAAGTCTGCCGTGGCGCTTGAATCACTCCCCCTATGCTGTGCTCGTTTCAGAGTTCATGCTTCAACAGACCACGGTGACTACAGTCATTCCCCGCTTCAGTGCTTGGATGGAACGTTTTCCCTCCATCCATGATCTGGCCCTCGCGGAGGAACAGGAGGTTCTGTCGGCATGGGAGGGACTCGGCTACTATTCACGCGCCCGAAGGCTTCACGGGGCGGCAAAGGGGATCGTTTCCGATCACGATGGTGTCATTCCAAAAGATGAAGAAGCCCTCATCAAGCTTCCCGGCATTGGCCCCTATACAGCTGCGGCGATCATGGCCTTTGCACATGACAAGCCTGCAATCGTCCTCGATACGAATATCATCCGCGTTCTGTCACGCTGGAGTAACCTGAATCATCCCATCGACACGTCCCTTGGCAAAGGGAGACTGACTGCCATCGCAGAAAAGTTCTTCCCTCCCTCGGAGTCTCGGACCTTCGCCTCCGCGCTCATGGACTTGGGGGCAATACTCTGCACGGCAGGCTTACCCGAATGCACAACGTGCCCGCTTCAGAAAACCTGCAGGGCAACCGATCCGGCAAAACTTCCGAAAAAGTCACCCCGCTCGGTCACAACGAAACTCGTCGAGTACCGCGCATGCTTCCAGCGTGATGGATTGCTTTATCTTGAGCAATCGCGAGGACCGCGCTGGGAGGGGCTCTGGGTTCTTCCTGAGCTCGGGAACACGAAGCCTGCTGGAAGGTCGATTGCCCAGATTACCTACCCCTTCACCCGCTACAGTGTCACGATGAAAGTTCACAAGGTGGAGGGGGTAGTGCCCAGCGGACTCCGGGGATTCAGCGCCGCTGAACTCTTGTTACTGCCCATGCCATCACCCATCCGGAAAATCATCGGGAAGTTCCCTTCGATGGGCGGTTGCCGCGAAACGGCTAACAAGTCATAGTAATAAAAGCTGGCATCACAGCACCTGAAATGACCAATTTAAAAAGCAGTTCACCGAACAATCTGAAGAGCAATCTCACAAGTTTTCCCGACCAATACGGACACTTTGGTCCGTATGGGGGGCGTTTTGTTCCAGAAACTCTGATGACGGCGCTGCTCGAACTGGAGCACCAGTATGATGCAGCGCGAAAGGATCCATCCTTTCGCAACGAACTTGCCTCCCTTTTGGAGGAGTTTGTTGGGCGCCCAACCCCACTTTATTTTGCAGAACGCCTCACTAAGGAACTCGGAGGTGCCAAGATCTATCTCAAGCGCGAGGATCTCCTCCACACGGGAGCCCACAAGATCAACAATGCGCTTGGTCAAATCCTCCTAGCACGCCGCATGGGGAAAAGGAGGATCATTGCGGAGACAGGTGCGGGCCAACACGGCGTGGCAACAGCAACGGCGGCAGCCCGCTTTGGTTTTCAATGCAGGATCTACATGGGTGCTGTCGACATGGAGCGTCAGGCCCTCAACGTAGCGCGGATGCGCTTTCTTGGCGCGGAGGTCATCGGCGTGACCGCCGGTCAGGCAACACTCAAGGAGGCCATCAACGAGGCCATGAGGGACTGGGTCACCAATGTGGGCGAAACACACTACATCCTTGGCTCTGCGCTGGGTGCTCATCCCTATCCGATGATCGTGCGGGATTTTCATCGGATCATCGGCGACGAGGCCAGAAGACAAATTCTCCAGCGGGAGGAGCGCCTACCCGACCTCCTGGTAGCATGTGTAGGAGGGGGTAGCAACGCCATCGGTCTTTTCTATGCGTTTCTAAATGACGAGAAGGTAAGAATGACAGGTGTCGAAGCGGGTGGTGACGGAATCGTCAGGGGACGGCACGCTGCAAGATTTCAGGGAGGGAAACTTGGGGTCCTTCAGGGCACAAAGACTTGGCTTCTAGCCGATGGAGATGGTCAGATCGAGTTGACCCACTCCGTTTCAGCCGGCCTTGACTATGCGGCCGTGGGACCGGAGCACAGCTTTCTTCGAGATGCCGGCAGAGTTGACTACTCCTACGCTACTGACGATGAAGCCTTGGCAGCATTTCATAAGCTCTCATGTCTAGAGGGTATCATTCCTGCGCTGGAGACAGCCCATGCCATCGCTGAAGTCATCAAGGTCGCGCCGGCCATGGGACGTGATGAATTGATTGTAGTGAATCTCTCGGGCCGCGGAGACAAGGACGTCCAGCAGGTGGCGGAACTTGAATCAGCTGGAAAATGATTCTGCCGTCGTAACATTAATTACGAATCGCCTATCAAGGCGGGTACGATTCCGCTAAAAACAGAGGATAGTTTACCAGAAACTTCTAGGCACCGAGACCTTATCCCCAGGTTGGAGTGAGGGGTCCGCTTCGGTGCTCTTGCGGACTTTTTTCACATTCACGAAAATCCGTTTACCACCTCTGAGGATGCTGACTTTCGATTCGTCCGCATAGTCGGTGAAACCACCCGTTGCGGCAATGGCTCCAAGCAACGTTAGATCAGGAGTGTACCGCACACGTTGAGGGGAACGCACATCGCCTTCGACATCAACAAGACGGTCAAACTGAACCGATACCGTGACAATAGGTGTCGTGTAGACACCGCTGGACTTGTATGCGTTTTCTATATTGCTCTGCACTTCTGCCTGCTTGAAGTCAGAGGCACGGATTTTGCCTATATAGGGCAGGTTCACATTGCCGGCACCATCCACGGTGTAGATGCCCGAGACTTGGGCCCCATCCTCAACCGGCACTCCAGCCAAGCGTATTGTCAATTGGTCACCGGAACGTAGAGCGACATCATCGGCATGCAGAAGTTGGTTTCCTAAACCAAAAAATAAGAATGCAACGAGGCAGTAGAGAAAAGATTTCATGATTTCAAAAAATTCAATCCTCAATAATCACCTGTTGAGCCCGCTTCAGCGTCAACCACAGCTACCTTCTTCTCTTTTTTTTCCCCTACCAAATCTATTTGGGGTTGTTTGCTAGAGGGCTTTTCGGAAAATTGCTTGGGCTGATAGTAGCTATAGTAGCTGGTGTAATACTCATAATACTCGTCACTGCGTGTATCCGTATTATTTAGAATGCACCCGATGACATTGGCTCCCACATTTGCAAGCGCCTGCTTCACCCTAATAAGCATAGCTCGAGGAAAACGTCGATGCTGCACGACCACAAGCGTCAGATCGACTGAACTTGCAATTACCGAGGCATCACTCACCCCAAGGATAGGTGGTGAATCAAAAAAGACGATATCGTATGCAGCTTTGGTCGACGCAACCAGGTCGACCATTCGTTGGGAGTTCAGAATGCCGACCGCATCAATAGGCAATCGTCCGCTGGGCATAAAGAAAAGATTCTCGACCTCAGTTGAATGCACTAAGGGTTCAAAGGGAATGTTTTGCGTAAGAAAATCGGTCAGTCCTTTTTCGTTTTCGATTCCGAAGAAACGATGTTGAGAAGGACGGCGCAAATCCGCGTCCACAATCAGTGTCCGGTAGCCACCTCTTGCAAAGGTGAAGGCAAGATTGTTCATGGTGGTTGATTTTCCCTCCCCAGGCCCACCACTGACAAGTGTCAGGGTGTTATTATTCGGATTTTTACGATTGAACTCAATATTGGTCCTGAGTATGCGATAACCCTCTGCATCGGGACAGTCCGAGGGTGCATCCTTGAGAACAGCAACATCCTTGGGAATAATGGCAAGGACTTGGTAACCAAGCGCCGTTTCGATGTCGTGCATGGTTTTGACGCTCGTGTCCAGATACTCGATGAGAAAGGCCATACCCACTCCCAGAGCCAATCCAACAGCCACAGCAACAATCATATTTTGAGCGACCTTTGGTTTTGCAGGGAAGTCCGACACCTCAGCCTTCTCCCAAATGGTTGCGGGGCTTTGTGGCATCGTCCGTTGCATGGCCTCCGTGGAATAGCGTGTCTCGGCAGACTCAAGAATCCGCTTGGCTTTAAGATAGCTATTTTTAGCCTGCTGATAGTGGAGGGAATTTGTTTTGGCATCCTGCTGACCGGTCTTGGCCTCACTGAGTTTCTGCTCCATGGCTTGGAGGGATTTTTGGGCAATCTCCAGATTTGCCGTCAGTGACTGCCGCAGAACGGCTATCTGATTTTTCAGTTGCTGGGCGTAGACTCTCTTTTTTGCGTCAAGGGACTTGATCGAGGGATGGTTGGGGCCCAGTCCGGAATTCAGCATGCGAGCCTCCTCGGAGACGCAGGCTTCATACTGGGGGAGGATCTGTGAAATGGTCGCGTCGTCCATCTCGAATGTCTTGAGGCTGCGCATGATCTGGTCGTCTGTCATCAATCCGATCTGTTGCGCCTTGGATTGAAGCGAGGCAACCTTGAGACGCATGTCATTTACGGTCGCTTCGTCCGCAACAAGGATGTTTTCTTCAGCCATGCGAGGATCTTCCATGCTTTCAGGATTGAGATCGTTGATTTTTGCTTCCAGTCGGATGCGTGTCATCTCGTCGCGCAGATCCTCGGTTTTTTTCCGCTGCTTGTTGACCTCATCTTCAAGTTGGACAAGTGAGCGAGCTACCCATCCCTGCTGTTCGTCGATGCGTTTCTTCTGGTACTCGACAGCAATTGTATTTGCCAAATCAGCAGCCTCCTGACGGTCCTGATCCAACACGGAAATCTGAATGAGATCCGTGTTACGCACCTCCGAAACGGTAAGCATGGAGCGCAGCTTGAGATATGCAATGTCTTTGGAATTTAAATCCCACTTCTGCATCAATTTCAGAGCATCAATAACGGGATAGAGGATCTCCTTGCGTTGAATGATCTGAAACTGGGTTGTTGAGAACCGAGGGTCGTAATGTTGACCCGAATCCATGCCAAAGATCTGCATTTTATTGTTATCCTCCTTCACCTGCATTGTGACTGAGGACAAGAACTGTCGAGGCGTCAGGTAAGTGCCTATTCCCGCCGTGATGACCACTAAAAGAAAGACTAGGATGATCAGTGGTAGCCTGACACGCACCACCCTCCAATAATCAAGTAGATGGAGCTTAATTTCACCCGTGCCGCTTTCTGTTGTTTGAATATTGGACTGCATGAAAGGTAATGAGAAGCTTTACACATTTACATCATCTTCTCTGATATACAACTCTTGAAACAATTGTTCCGTTAAAGAAAGGATGAGGATTGATCTTTTTACTAAAAGCTACCCCTGATTTGAAAATAACTGATCCCTCTGTTGTAGGCATAAGCCTCCACTGAAGGGGAAACGCTGCTGATATATTGATAACCTAGGGCCAGTTGGATAATGCGATTTAAGTCATAAGTCAGGTCAAGGCTCCCCTGATAATTGGTAATGTTATAGGTGATCGTCTGGCCCCGGGGCCCGCTCGGAACGTCTTTGTAATTGGTCAACAAGTAATAGAGTCCACTGTTCAGCTTCATCTTTGCAAAGAGCCCCTGAGAGTAGATCAGACCGGATCTAAGTGCTGTTGTGTAGCTGATCCCTTGGCCGGTCGAGGGTTGAGTGCTCAGATTGGAGTTCCAATTGATACTTGAGACCCTTCCAAACTTACAACTGAGGGTGTTGTCCAAATAGGGGCCTATGTAGAGACCATTTCCTTGGGAACTGTTCTGTGAACTCTGGTTCTGAGCACCAATGCGAAAGTTCCAGTACCATCTAGGATTAAAAATGTGGTCAAAGCCCGCTGAAAGTGTCTGCCCCCAACTGTTTTGTGATGCCAGCGTTGGATAACGATAAAGGTACGTGCTGTAATCCACCACAGCGGTAGTGGTGGGCTTGTAGAGGTATCGAAAGGATTGTGAAAATCCAGGCTCGGTGAAATTCTGAGTCTTATTTTGGGGATAATAGCTGGCCGTGTAGTTAAAACGCGAAACGGTTGTGAATAGGTCGGACCATTGATAAGCTGCGGCAAAGCTACTCGAGGAGTAATAGTAAGAGTCATTAGAGTTATTTGCCGTGCCAGCAAGGGCGATGTTCGGCTGCATCTGATAAGATGTGGAAGTATTGAACGTGAGAACCACCTTGGGGGCGTAGCGGTACTGAACAGCCATGCCAAGACCAACTGTTTCCTGAGTTCTTGAGTTCTGGTTGATGGCGCTGTTTGCGTATTGAGTCACACCGCCGGTAAGATCCACATTGACATTGAGTCGCGGCGCGCCAAATCGGTAATTCACCCCTCCATTGAGATTTACAAAGGTGCTGCCAATTGCATTCGTTCCATTGGCACTGTTGATATTGCTATCATATCCACCGCGAAGAGCGGCCAAAAAACGGAGCTTTCTAGCCCAGTCAAATAGTCCAGACAAGACACCCGGGCTCGATCCAAGTTGGTCGTCCAATTTCAAGCTAGGCATACCAACAGAGGCGGGAGCAAACTGAGGAATGCCAGCGGGTTGAGCACTCGGAAGATTCAACTCTTGAGCAGATGGCGGGTTAAACTGGGGAGGAGGAGTCGGTTGAGGCGTGGCCTGCGCCTGCTCTCCGGGCGTCGCCGATGGAGCAGGCGATGGAGTTGCCTCCGGAAGGGGCGGTGTGGGTATCGTCACCGAGGGAGCAGCCACCTGATAACTTGAGTCGAGCGCCGGGGCTTTCTGGACAGACTTTGGAACGGCACTTCTAGAAGGGGTTGAAGTGGGAGATGGTGCGCTGGTCTGATCTACCTGTGAGGACCCCTCGGCCGGTGTTGACTGGTCACTAGGTGTGTCCTGCCCAAAGATCATCCCACATTCCATAGTCATCAGAACTACTACCACCGGAAAGAAGCCGAAGATGCGTAAAAAATTTGGCACGGGAGATAAGGTAAGTCTTCGGAGCCCCGAAAGATTGTCAACTTCGTCTCTTTAAATCAATGAATGAGTGTCATGGATGGGGTGGGGCATCTCTTTGCCTTGAACGGAGCGATCCCCGCAGGTAGCGTTCGTGGTTCTTCTATGAGCACAAGCATACTGGATCCGTCGCGGGTTGCATCCGTGGAGTTGAGCAATGACGAGATTGCACGTTACTCCCGCCATCTCATCATGCCCGAAGTCACACTGGAGGGGCAAAAGCGCCTCAAGGCCTCCAGTATTCTCTGCATCGGAGCAGGCGGACTAGGTTCCCCGATCGCACTTTATCTGGCAGCTGCCGGCGTGGGACGCATCGGCCTGGTCGATTTCGATACCGTTGACTTCTCAAATCTCCAACGCCAGATCCTTCACGGCACCCGCGATGTGGGGCGGAAAAAAATCAACAGCGCGCGCGACACCATCAAAGAGATCAACCCCAACGTACAGGTGGATCTTCACGACTGCTTTTTCACCTCCGAGAATGCTGAGAAACTGGTCGCGCCCTATGATGTCGTCATCGACGGGACGGACAATTTTCCCACACGCTACCTCTCGAACGACATCTGTGTCTTCCAGAAAAAGCCCAATATATATGGCTCTATTTTCAGGTTCGACGGGCAGTGCACCATCTTCGCCCCCCATTTGGGAGGCCCCTGTTACCGATGCCTCTATCCGGAGCCCCCACCACCAGGAATGGTTCCAAGTTGCGCAGAGGGAGGCGTACTCGGCGTCCTGCCGGGAATTATCGGCGTGATGCAGGCGATCGAGGCGATCAAGTTGATCGTCGGTATCGGTGATCAACTGGTTGGCCGCCTTGTTCACTTTGACGCACTGAAGATGAAATTCCGCGAATTCAAGATTCGGAAGGATCCCAAGTGCCCCGTCTGCGGCGATCATCCCACCATCACTAAACTGATCGATTACGATACATTCTGCGGAATCCCGCAGGCGGCTGCCGCTGAGGAGGCAGAACCCCCTGTGCCTGAGATCACGGTCGAGGAACTCCAGTCAAAACTCCAGAGTGGCGAGAAGATTACCCTCATCGATGTCCGTGAGCAATTCGAATGGGATATAGCAAGGATCCCAGGGGCCAAGCTGATCCCTCTCGGCGATCTACACAGCCGGATGAGTGAACTCGACACTGCAGACACGATCTATCTTCAGTGCAAGTCGGGCGTCCGATCGGCTAACGCTCTTCGTGAATTGCAGGGTGCCGGCTTCTCCAAGCTCTTCAACGTGCAGGGAGGCATCCTCGCCTGGGCGGATCGAATTGATCGCTCCGTTGCGAAATACTGACAATGGCCAGCTTCCTCTCGGATTTCAGAGAACTCTCGGCTCTCCTGCGCTGTCCCGTGACAGGACAGCAATTGCACATAGCAACTCCCGATGAAATCCGTGTCATTTCTGCCTCCAAAGCCTCGAATGAGGCCGACGGCTTTCTCGTCCGGGAAGATCGTAGCGCTGCCTATCCCGTGAAGAATGGAATCCCCTCGCTACTCTCCGAGTCGGCACTCTCGCTTCACGCCATGACTGAAAAGGCTCCCGACTAAACAACCGATTCCATGACCGAACTAGAAACCGTACGCCACTCCTGCGCCCATATTCTGGCGAATGCCATCCTTCGCATCTGGCCCGAAGCTCAGTTCGCCGCGGGCCCACCCGTTGAGAACGGCTTCTACTACGATGTGGATCTCCCTCACCGGATCAGCCCCGAGGATTTCGCACGGATCGAGAAGGAGATGTCGGCCATTATTACCGAGGCCCAACCCTTCAAGCGCGAAGCTATCACCCGTGATGAGGCGCTAGCCATGGGAGAACGTGGTGAGTTGGCTGGTCTGACAAGCCGATCCGAACCAAGTCGATTCAAGCTCGATATCATCAACCGGATTCCTGAGGGCGAGGAGATAACCCTCTATCGGAACGGGGCCTTCACCGATCTCTGCGCTGGCCCGCATGTCGCCGACACCTCCAAGGTTCCCGCCTTCCGTCTCACTCACGTCGCCAGCGCTTTCTATCAGGGTGACGAAAGCAACCCCCAACTGCAGCGCGTCTATGGCACGGCATTCCCTTCCACGCATGAAATGGAGAACTGGTTTGCCATGCTCGAGGAAGCCAAAAAGCGTGATCATCGGAAGATCGGCAGGGAACAGGGGCTTTTTCACATTGATGATGCCGTGGGGCAGGGCCTTATTTTATGGACTCCAAAGGGCGCGGTCATCCGTCAGGAGCTTCAGAATTTCATCAGTGGAGAACTAGCAAAGCAGGGCTACTCCCAGGTCTTCACGCCGCATATCGGCAAGCTTGGTCTCTACAAGACCTCTGGGCATTTTCCCTACTACAAGGATTCGCAGTTCCCCGCTATTCCGGAACCAGATCAACTCGCGCAGATCGCTTCGGAAGGATGTGGATGCGCCGAGATGACAGCCCGGTTAGAGGGAGTCTCCGAGTCTTTTGCCAACTCACTGAATGAACGTGCCGGCAAGGAAATCGTCACCAAAGAACGCGTGATGGACCCGACACAACTTCTGGACGGTTTCATGCTGAAGCCGATGAACTGTCCCCACCACATCAAGATCTTCGCTTCACAACAGCACAGCTACCGGGACCTTCCCGTGAGACTTGCAGAATTCGGGACAGTCTACCGATGGGAACAGTCCGGGGAACTCAACGGTATGACCCGAGTGCGTGGCTTCACTCAGGATGATGCCCACCTATTCTGCACCGAAGAGCAGGTTGCCGCCGAAATCCAAGGTTGCCTCCAGCTTGTGAAAAAAGTCCTAACGACGCTCGGCATGTCCGATTATCGCGTTCGGGTAGGACTACGTGATCCTGACAGCAGCAAGTTCACAGGCAATCCGGCACAGTGGGATCTGGCCGAACAGGCATGCCGCGACGCGGCCGTCACTCTCGGAGTTCCCTACACTGAGGAACCTGGAGAGGCGGCATTCTATGGACCTAAGATCGACTTCGTGGTCAAGGATGTCCTAGGCCGGGAGTGGCAACTTGGCACCGTTCAGGTCGACTACGTGCTCCCTGCCCGCTTCGATCTCTCTTACACGGGCACCGATGGCAAATCTCATGTGCCAGTCATGATCCATCGTGCACCTTTCGGATCGCTCGAACGCTTCACCGGGGTGCTCATCGAACACTTTGCGGGAAGCTTTCCCGTCTGGCTCGCCCCCGAGCAAGCCCGCATTCTTCCGGTCTCCGAAAAGGTTGCGGATTATGTACGGAAAATCGTTGCTCTGATGACAGAGAAGGGTATCAGGGCCACCGCTGACCTTTCCCCAGAAAAACTCGGAGCCAAGATTCGCCTTGCGCAGCTCGAGAAGGTTCCCTACATGATCGTTGTGGGACCCAAGGAGGAAGCTTCAGGCCAACTCTCCATTCGTAGCCGTCAAAACGGCGACGAAGGATCCATCGATTCAGATGTATTCATTCAACGACTTAAAACCGAAATTCACGACCGCATGCTCACAATATGAGCGTGCATCGTAAATATCGTCCTGATTGCATTGGTTCCCATCCCTTCAGTCGTC
This sequence comes from Verrucomicrobiota bacterium, assembly GCA_008933015.1. Lineage (GTDB taxonomy): Bacteria > Verrucomicrobiota > Verrucomicrobiia > Chthoniobacterales > UBA6821 > UBA6821. The sequence goes on from WBXH01000019.1 coordinate 17,872, forward strand.
AGTCAACCAGTCACCGGGCGTTGAGCAGGATTGCACAACTCCTTTAACCATAGAGCGCAAGTCGCACCCAGATCCTATTAATCCAGCACTCATCCGCATCAACGACCGTATTCGCGCACGCGAAGTAAGAGTCATCATCGGCTCCACAGGCCAGCAACTAGGTATCCTTAAAACGGAGGAAGCCGTACGGCGCGCCAAGTCCTATGGACTTGACCTGATCGAAGTGGCACCGACTGCTAATCCTCCCGTCTGCCGCATCGCCGATTTCGGAAAGTTCAAGTACGAGCTGACCAAGAAGGAAAAGGAGAGCAAGCACAGCGCTACCAAGATCAAGGAGATCAAATTCCGGGTGAAGATCGGATCGCATGACTACGAGACGAAACTCAGGCACGCCGAGGAGTTCCTAGACAAGGGAAACAAACTCAAGATGGTCCTCCAGTTCCGAGGGCGTGAGAACGCCCATAAGGACCTCGGCATGGCGATGATGCATAAGATTATCAAGGATCTAGAGACCATGGCTGCAGTTGATATGCCTCCGAAGCTGGTCGGTCGAGCTGTCGGCATGACCATGAGTCCGCTACCGGCAGCCAAACGGAAAAGGAAATTTGCCAAAATTGAAGAAGAATACGTGGAGGACGATGATTCCGATGGGGAAGAAGACGCTCCTGAAAACGAGGATAACGATTCGGTGACTTCGGAGGAGACCGGGCATGCCGGTTAAGCCCGTGGCGCCCCCTCATCCAAAGTGCCTCTACCTCTTCGACATCGACGGCACCCTCATCACCTCGGGTGGTGCGGGTGAAATCGCATACCGTCAGGCGGTTGAAGAAGTCTGTGGGAGCCTTGCCCCACTGGAAGGCATTAATTTTTCCGGTAACACCGACACTGGAATTGCCCGGGAAGTTCTAACCGCCGTAGGCAGCATTCCTTCGCAGGAAAACGTGATGAAACTGCTCGATGCCTACCTGGGAAAACTGGCCGACCGAATACACCATCACCAAGGGAAACTTCTTCCTGGGATTATTCCACTTCTCGACAGGATGAAGGAGCGCCCTGACTGCACTCTTGCACTTCTGACCGGAAACCTTGCAGCAGGAGCGGAGCTCAAGCTTACTCACTATGGGGTCTGGCATTATTTTGGATTTGGGGCCTACGCCGACGACCACCATGTCCGCAATGAACTTGGCCCGGTCGCGATATCACGGGCTTTGGAAGAGCAAGGCGATGAGTTTACCCCCGACAGAATTTATGTGATTGGAGATACCCCCCGCGATATTGAGTGTGGCAAAGCTTTCGGCGCTGTCACCGTAGCCGTCGCCACGGGACGTTACTCACGTCATGAACTCGCTTCACACCATCCTGATTTCCTCTTCGACGATTTCTCAGAGGCTGAGGCAGTCATGGACGCCATCGCTCCTGCGGTTTAATTTTTCACGCAGAGGCGTAATAGACATGTCTCCCTCTGAGTTTTCTCCACCTCTAAAACGAAGCAGTCATTCCGTAGAGAAACCCCTTGAGGTATTCACTTTCGGGAAATCCAATCAGGATCGGGTGATCGCGACTCTGACTAAATGACTGCAACTGGCGAGCCGTTCTGCGGGCATCGCCAAAGGCCTCGGCCACACTCCCACCGAACTCTTCGGCTGTTACATGATGAGAACAAGAAAAGGTCGCGAGCAGGCCATCCTTTGAGAGAAGTTGCGCGGCCTTAAGATGAAGCTCCCGGTATCCGCGAAGAGCATCGGCAAGCCCCTTGCGCGTTCGGGTAAAGGGAGGCGGATCAAGGATTATCAGATCATACTCTTCTCCACGGCGCGCAGCTGAAGAGAGTATCTCAAAGACATCTGCACCGACTACCTTCACGTCGACATTGTTCAAACGGGCATTGGCCTCGATCCGGTGAAGGTTATCATTACCGGATTCCACAGCAGTAACCACTGCTGCCCCTTCCTGGGCGCAGGCTATGGCGAAGGCACCCTGGTTGGAGAAGCAGTCGAGCACACGCCTACCCCTTGCCCAGATAGCGACCTGACGATAGCTGGCGGCCTGATCGAGATAAAATCCGGTCTTCTGTCCGTTTATAGGATCAAGGTGGAACTTCATCCCCGCCACGCCTATCTCAAAGGATCCCGGCTCCGGCCCGAGTAGCATTCCTGACCTTACCTCAAGCCCCTCAAGTTTGCGTGAAGAGGAATCATTCCGCTCCACCACACTTTCCACACCGAGCACCGCCTGTACGGAGGTAGCAATCATCTCCCGGCGCTGGTCCATAGCCATAGTAAGCGTCTGAAGAGTGGCCACTGAACCAAATCGGTCAACGATGATACCGGGAAGTCCGTCGCTCTCACTCCACAGAACGCGGCGGACCATTGGATCAACACCCAGGCTATCCCTAAATTGCTGGGCTCTCTCGATCCTTCGGTTGAAAAAATCAATGTCCAACTCCTGACGACGACGGGAAAAACGCCGAGCAACAATCTGGGATTTGGAGTTATAGATGCCGCTACCGAGCATCCTGTCACGCCCATCCTTAATGGAGACAATATCGCCATCCTCAGGGCTTCCGAAGGTTTTTAATACCTCGGTTCCATAGACCCAGTCATGTCCATGCAGAATACGTGCCCGAGGGCGTACAATGATTCCTCCCATAAATTTCGCCCGTTGATCAGGAAGTGAAGGCTTCCTCGTGGATGGGAACGGCCCAGCTCGGCGTCCCCTCCTCCTGTACCTCGGGATATTCAAAAACCTTCCCCTCAAAATTGCGGAAGACGACTTTTTCCGAATCATGAAAAAAGACATAGGAGGGGTTAACAGGCACCTTGCCGCCGCCCCCAGGTGCATCAATCACGAACTGCGGAATGGCGTAGCCGGTGGTATGCCCGCGCAACCCCTCAATGATCTCGATTCCCTTGTGGACGGATGTCCTGAGATGAGATGATCCCTGGATGAGATCGCACTGGTAGAGATAATAGGGCCTCACACGGCATCTGAGCAGTTTATGGATGAGTGACTTCATGACTGGCAGGGAATCATTCACCCCAGCAAGAAGAACACTCTGATTGCCGAGGGGCACACCATGGTCTGCCAGCAACGCCAACGCATCCCTCACCTCGATGGTAAGCTCTCGAGGGTGGTTGGTGTGGATACTCATCCAAAGAGGGTGATGCTTCTGCAGGATTCGGCAGAGTTCGGGAGTGATGCGCTGCGGAAGGAAAATCGGGACACGAGTACCGATACGCAAAAACTCAAGGTGAGGGATCTCGCGGAGTCGAGTCAGCAGGGCATCGAGCTTCTCGTCCGAGAAGAGGAGAGGGTCCCCTCCTGAAAGGAGTACGTCACGGACTTCGGTGTGCTTCTTTAAGTAGCCTATAGCCTCATCAAAATCAGTGTGAAGTTCCTGCTCTCCGGCCCCGCTCACCATGCGCGAACGTGTGCAGTAACGGCAGTAGGAGGCACACCGGTCCGTAATCAGGAAGAGGACCCGGTCAGGGTAGCGATGCACCAACCCGGGTACTGGCATGTGAGCATCCTCTCCGCAGGGATCGGCCATTTCCACTGGGGATACCGTCCCCTCCCCTACATGAGGAATGATCTGACGTCGAATAGGGCAATTTGGATTATCACGCTCGATCAGGTTAAAATAGTGGGGAGTGACAGCCAGTGAGAGCTTGCTGCCAGAGAGAATCACCCCAGCCCGTTCCTGCGGGGTAAGTTGCAAGCGCTTCTCAAGACCTTCAAGCGTAGTGACCCTGTTCTTGAGTTGCCATTTCCAGTCACTCCACTGCTCGGAGGTCACATCCGACCAGTAACCGGGCGCCGAGGTGACGAAATTGACCTCAACGCGAGGTTCAGGAGTAGAGATTTCCATGGTCTTTGAGGAAAAGATCGTAGATTCGAGCGGAGAATTGTCAACGGATCACCCGAATTGGGTTTTATCGAGCAAGGAGGCCGGAGCGGATCCGAGCCATCAAGATCACCACTTGACCAGTCTGGCTACATCCGTCACAGCTAGTCAAACAACTCCGAGCTAAGTTTAACCAAACTATTCCAGAATTATGAAAGTCCTCTCCATCGATATCGGCGGTACCCATGTCAAGATCCTACTAAGCGGTGAGGAGGTGCCCCGCAAAACAACTTCCGGCCATGACTTCACACCAGATCAACTCGTCAAGGACGTCGCCGTTCTGGCGAAGGGTTGGAAGTACGATGTGATTTCGATCGGTTTTCCCGCTCCGGTTCACAACAACCTTCCGGTTGCCGAGCCGTTCAACCTTGGGGGTGGATGGATTGATTTCAACTACGAGAAGGCCTTTGGTTGCCCTGTCAAGATGATCAATGATGCAGCCATGCAGGCCCTTGGGAGTTACAAGGGGGGGAAGATGTTGTTTTTGGGACTGGGTACGGGCCTAGGGAGCGCCGTAGTGACTGATCAGGCACTTCTTCCCCTGGAGTTGGGCCACCTTCCTTTCAAGAAGAAGACTTTTGAAGATTATGTGGGCAACAGATCCCTGGAAAAAAAAGGGAAGGCCACTTGGAAAAAGCATGTTTTTGAAACAGTGGAACTCCTCACTGCAGCCATCCTACCCGATTATGTAGTTCTGGGAGGGGGTAACGCAAAAGTGCTGAAGGCCCTCCCCCCCGCTTGCCTCGCTGGAGAAAATGCTAACGCCTTTGAGGGGGGATTCCGCATGTGGTCAGGGCCTGCGGATAGTTTATCCACACCCGATCCCGCCGTGCAGAAGGCATCACGTGCCTCCAGGCAACGGAAGACAGCGAAAATCTCCGTTAAAAAACCAAAGCGCAGTTAACCGTATACATTGATCGCTGAACGAATTGGGATTTTCGTCTTGGTGAGTTGTTAGAGCTTCAGCTTTAAGGCTTCCTCGATTGACAGACAGAGAGCAGGTAACTGTTCCAAGAGTCTTTGTTCTTCGGTGACGAGGGGCATATTGAGTTGCTGGGCAAGGGCAACGTACTGGGCCTCGTAGCCCGAGATTTTCAACTCAATCGCTAGATGCAAGGATCTCAAGGGATCCGGCACTTGTTGACGGGATCCTAGCAGTGCCCGTAGGTCTCGCCAGATTTCTTCCATCGGTGCAACCGCTTGGTCTGCAGTCCCGACAACAGCCAGAATATTCAACATCTCATGATTAAGAATAGGTGGCGTGATCCACTCCGAATCAATGCGATGTAGCTCTTTCACCGATTCGGTCAACTCTCCTTCAAGAAAAAGGAACGATATAACCGATGAATCAACAACAATCATGGCCTTCCCTCCGTTCTCATTTGCGAAAGAAGAGATCTACTGATCCTCAAAGTTGACCTATAGGCGGGGGGGGGCACCCAGGCCTTGTTAGGCATCTGACGCGCGCGAAGACCTATGCGAAGGATATCATGAACTAGATCTTTTAGGGTGATCCTCTCCTGGGCGGCTAAAATTTTTATTTCTGTAAGTAGCTCATCTGGAACATTTAATGTTGTTCTCATATTTATGATTCTATGATTAAACATAAATATGTCAATTCATTTGGTTGATTTTTCATGTGACTCTTTTCTGGGATCTTTTTACCCGGCAACTGTTAAACGTCTATTTTTTGCCTCACCTCATTTTCAAAGCGATAAAACTCCTTCCTAAATATCACGCGCCCAAAGGGTCAAAGAACTTCCCACGAGAAAGCGATCACTCAGTTAAGGGCAATTTTGGGAACAGTAGAAAAGTCCGCTAAAGAATGAATAAAAAATCCATTAGCATAACTCTGCTGGCAACAATAGTTGGTCGCAGATTTAACCTAGTTTTCCTGTGGCGTTCTTTCCTTAATGGCATTAAGGATTAGTGCTCTGCAATTTTGCAGTTCCTTTCCATTTTAACTTATGAGCGACGAACTCACCCCACTTCAAAAATCCGTGACCATCCCTTCAGGAATGCTCTCCATCAAGGAAGAACAGACACCTCCAAGGAATCCCAAGCTTGTGCTAGTGATCGCAATCTCTGCAATGATTCTCCTGATCATTGGACTCGGATCATGGAGGGCTCTTCAGATCTCCCAAGCCATCGCCATGGGCAAAGCCTTCAAAATGCCCCCGGATGCAGTCACCACAGTCACCGTCTCGGAAGAAACGATCTCTCCCGTACTGGAGGCCGTCGGCTCCATCTCATCGCCTCAGGGAGTCATGCTCAGTGCGGACCTCCCGGGTACACTAAAGCTGATCAGCTTCGAATCAGGATCCCACGCCACCAATGGTCAACTTCTCGTGCAACTCGACACCCGCCAAGAGGAGGCGCAGTTGCGCACAGCCAAGGCGAAGCTCGAACTCGCGCTTCAAAATCTCGACCGAGCCAAGGATCTTAGCCAGAAACGAGTTATTGCACAATCGGCTTACGACGAAGCAAAGAGCCAGTACGACTCAGCCGTGGCGTCGGTTGAGGAAACGCAAGCGACGATCGACCGCAAAACGATCAGGGCCCCGTTTACCGGAGATCTCGGAATACGGCAGGTGAATGCCGGCCAGTACCTAAAAAGCGGTGATTCCATCGTTCAACTTGAATCGCTTGACCCCATCTATGTGAATTTCGCACTCCCACAGCAAAACATTGGTCTACTTTCCGTGGGACAATCCGTCCATGTTCAGGCGGATGGATTCCCTGACAAGACCTTCTCGGGAGCGATCACAGCCATCAATTCAGCTGTCGATACATCGACCCGCAATATTCAAGTCCAGGCCACCGTGAAGAACCCGGACCATATTCTTCGCTCTGGAATGTTCGCAGGCATACAGGTCGTCCTCCCGGACAATGAAAAAGTCATTATGGTCCCATCGACAGCCCTTCATTACGCCCCCTATGGAAATTCACTGTTCGTCGTCGAGACCATGAAGGATCCAGACGGTAAGGAGTACCTAGGCGTGCGTGAGCAACAGGTGACACTCGGAAAAACGCGGGGTGACCAGGTCGGCGTTTTGAAAGGCCTTAAGCCCG
>WBXH01000020.1 GCA_008933015.1 Verrucomicrobiota bacterium
GCCCCAAGTTTTCAGTTGCTCCACGGCTGCGGCGCGGAAGGTATCGGCAGCACAGAGAAGGACGCTTAGTCCCCTTGATGTCAAAAGAGCGGCTAGTTTGGCGCTGCTCGTCGTCTTGCCGGTGCCGTTCACGCCGACCATCAAGATGACGACGGGACCATCCGTACCCTGAGGCATGGGGGTTAGGTCCTGACCCTTTTCGGGAAGAAATTTTGAGGCTTCCTCGCGGGCGGCCTGAAGGACGTTCTCGGAATGGAGGGCCAATCCCTTGGAGCGGAGGGACTCCAGGATAGCGGTCGCCGTGGGGGCTCCAAGATCGGACTGCCAGAGGACGGCCTCAACCTCCTCCCAATCAACGGCCTCATGAGCGCCGGTAATGCGTCCGAGGATTCCCTTGAGCCAGCCGGCCATTAGTCCTTGGGATCCCCTTCCTCTACAGGCCTTGAAAGGGGTGTTCGCTCGGGACGTTTCAGCGTTGCCTTGATCTTGTCGAGGACACCGTTGACGAATCGGCCTGATTCCTCGGTTCCATATTTTTTGGCGATGTCGATCGCCTCATTGATCGAGACCACGGGAGGAATATCGTCGCAGAAGAGCATCTCGTGGATGGCGAGGCGAAGGATGTTACGGTCGACTGCCGAGAGACGCCCCAGTTCGTAGTTTTGGGTGTGTTCACGAAGGGCCAAATCCACCTCCTCCGAATGGGCGAGAGCCCCCTTCACCAGGCCTTCGCAAAATCGTCTGGCCGATGGACTCAATCCCCGGAATGCATAGAACTCCTCAAGGTCAGCCACGAAGGCACCACCACCGAGATCGCGTTGGTAAAGAAACTGGATGGCGGCCTCCCGGCCTTCACGCCTGACTCCCATGGTTGTTAACGTTGAACGATCGTGCGCGCGGCGCGAAGGACTGCGATCGCGGCGCGTGCAGCTTCGGTACCGCGGTTCATGGTCTCTCCAAGACAGCGTTCCTTGGCCTGAACTTCGTCCGTCAGGAAAAGCACCGAGTGGATCACTGGCGTCATGGTCTCCACAGAAATCCGGCAAAGAGCATCACTCACGGAGTTCGCAATCAGGCTCGCGTGGGCGGATTCTCCCTGGAAGATGACACCCAGACAAATCACTGCGTCGGGTTTGCGTCGTTCGATCATCTGCCGTGTCAGGAACGGAATTTCAAAGGATCCCGGTGCGTGCACGATTTCTGTATGACTCTGAGGCTCTATAGCACGAATTTCCTCCAATGCCTTGGCCAGCATTGACTCGACATAATTTTCATTGTAACTACTGACCACCAGGGCAATCCGATGGGAGGCAACGGGAGCCGTGCGTGGCCGTGTTGGAAGAGGAGTGAGCATTGCGAGGTATTATGATGGGTGAAGTGGGGTGAATTATGAAGGAGGAACTGCAGGAATCCCCCAAGGCAAATCTTTGTCCCCTAAATCATATGGCCCAGCCTCTTTTTCTTGGTCGAGAGATAACGGGCATTGTGCAGGTTGGGCTCCGACCGGATGGGGACCCGCTCGATGATTTCCATGCCGTATCCTTCCAGACCAACGACTTTGCGGGGGTTGTTCGTGAGAAGCCGGATTTTAGTGACGCCTAGGTCGGCCAGGATCTGCGCCCCTGTTCCATAGTCGCGGAGATCGGGGGGGTAACCGAGGCGCTCATTGGCTTCAACCGTATCCAGTCCTTCTTCTTGGAGCTTGTAGGCATGGATCTTGGCGGGTAATCCGATGCCCCGTCCTTCCTGACGCATGTAAACAAGGACTCCGTGCCCGCTCTCCGAGATCTGCGCGAGGGCGCTGTGGAGTTGGCTTCCACAATCGCAGCGTCTTGATCCAAAAACATCTCCCGTGAGGCATTCGCTATGAACCCGAACAAGAGCCGGCTTTTTCGGGTTGATGGGGCCTTTCACCAATGCCAGGTGATGATGATTATCAATCTCGGCACGATAAAGGAACATCCTGAAGTCACCAAAATCCGTCGGCATATCAATCTCCTGCTCCCGGAGGACGAGTTTTTCGCTCTTCCGACGATGGGCGATCAGATCCTTGATCGAGCAGATCTTAAGAGCATGCTTTTTCCTGAATTTCAGAAGATCGGGTAGTCTGGCCATGGATCCATCGGCATTCAGGATCTCACAAATCACTCCCGATGGATCGAGTCCGGCAAGTTTGGCCAGATCAATCCCTGCTTCCGTGTGACCCGCTCGTTTGAGAACGCCACCCTCCGCCGCTTGCAGGGGAAAGAGATGGCCAGGCTGATGCAGATCGCTTGGGTCCGCCTTCGGGTTGGCCAACACCTTGATGGTTGCGGCGCGATCGCGGGCACTAATGCCGGTTGTGATGCCGTGGGAGGCATCCACGGAGACGGTGAAATCCGTGGCATGGAGCTCACGATTGTGGGCCACCATGCGCTGGAGTCCGAGATGAGCAGCCCGCTCTTTCGTGATTGGGACGCAGATCAAGCCACGACCGTGGGTGGCCATGAAATTAACAGCCTGAGGAGTCACTTTGGAGGCGGCCATCACAAGGTCCCCTTCGTTTTCGCGATCCTCGTCATCGGTCACGATCACCATCCGCCCCTTCCTGATCTCATCAATGACCTCGGGAATCGTATCGAACTGAGGGGCCTTGGATCGTCCGTTTACAGAGGCCTCTCTGGTGCTTTTCTTCGGCTTGGAGGCAAGTTTTTTCATGCCGCTGCAGGTGCTTGGGTTGTTGAGATGGATTTTTTTGTGGTCCGAGGGCTGACGGTGCGACTGGCTATCCACCCTCCTCCGATGACCTGATCCCCGTCATAGAAAACAGCTGCCTGGCCCGGGGTGACGGCACGCAATTCCTCCAACGGACGTACGACGGCAGTATCATTCTCACCCGCCGTCACTTCGGCGAGATCGCCCGTGTGACCGTGACGCACTTTTACCAGGATCCTGCGGGGAGTGTTGGGAGCATCTCCGTGCCAGTTGGTGCGGTTGACGGTGAACTCTTCGCAGAACAGATCCTCCTCGCCACCCAGAATCACCCGACCGCTGTCCGCATCAATATCAATGACGTAGCGGGGAGCGCCACCTCCTCCTGGAAGTCCTTTGCGCTGTCCGATCGTGAAGAGTTCGATGCCATCGTGCGGTCCAAGATGGTTGCCCTGGAGGTCATAAAAACCTCCCGGCTGGAAAGTCTCGCCTCGGTCCTGGAAGCGATCCTTTAGGAAGGCCTTGTAATCCTTGCCTGGTACAAAGCAGATCTCCTGACTGTCTTCCTTGTCCGCCACCTTGAGGCCTAGGTTGCGGGCGATGCCACGGATCTCCTCCTTGGTCAAGCATCCTAGGGGAAAGAGTGCGCGGGAAAGTTGTTCCCTGCGCAGACTGAAGAGGAAGTAAGATTGATCCTTCTTGGGGTCGAGACCCTTCCGTAGGATTGGCTTTCCTCCCTCTTTGTCCGTGGAATGCTGGACTGAGGCGTAGTGACCGGTCGCTATAAAGGCTGCACCTAGTGCGGTGGCCTTGTCCCAGAGATTGCCGAATTTCAGCTTCTCATTGCACATGACGCAGGGATTTGGAGTGCGTCCCGCACGATATTCATCGGCAAAATAATCGATAACAAGTCGCTCGAAGGGAACGGCCTCATCGATCACATAGTGGGGAATCCCCAGCGTGTTGGCGACATTCCTAGCATCAGCGATTGCCTGAGGACCGCAGCATTTGTCCTCGGCTCTCGTCATGCAGTCCTGCGGCCAGAGTTTCATGGTGACCCCAATGACTTCCCAGCCCTGCTCCTTAAGAAGCCAAGCAGCGACACTGGAGTCCACACCTCCACTCATGCCGACTACAACACGTCGGGATTCAGTTGTTTGTGCAGGATTGTTCATAAAGGGATTAGCGTCCGCTTGGAGATGAAAGAAACTATCTCGTCTCCCAAGGGGCGTCAACGAAGGTGGAAGATGATTCCTTGATGGAACAATTCTTCCAAAACAAAAAAAGGCCCCGGAGGAAACTCCGGGGCCTTCTGTGAATGTTTTTTTATTCTAGACTTAGAAAGCGAAACGAAGACCGGCACGTGTCAGGGTCTCGTTGAGACCGTTGTTACCATAGATGTAACGGGAATCAGCGAAGATACCGATAGTGCGGTTAAAGCGGTAATCAAGACCAACGCCGACGTTTCCGTCGCCCTGGGCTCTGCTACCACCCCAAGTTGCGCCACCGCCAACGAGGGCGTAGGGAGCGAGGTGGAGGCTCTCGAAGGGCAGACGACCGATGAGGTCAGCCTGAGTGCTGTTGTAGACATTACCGTTGCCGTTAAGGCTGGTAAGGGTGTCGTCAACGCTGATGCCGAAATACTTCGAGAAGAAGTAGCTGACACCAAGACCGCCGCCGAAACCGTTGACGGAAGAGCTCTTGCCGCCCTTGACGTTGTAGTTACCAGCTGCGCCGGCTGCAAAAGCATCGATATCAAACTCACCAGCACGGAAGAGATCCTGCTGAGGAGCGACAACGACCTTCTTGGAAGAGACTGCTTCGCCGGCGAACGAGGTCGCTGCGGTTGCAATCACAACTGCGAGGAGTGTGAGGGTTTTATTCATAGTTTATTGATTTGTGGTTTGAACTAACACATTTGTAAGTAAAAGAGAGATCAAATCCTGTCAACACATATACATCAATATTGAAGGGATGGTCGCTTCGCTGACTCCGTGCTTATTCTCGTGCGTGCGCGAGATTACACCTTGAAGGAAATCGGTGAGGTGTTAAGCTTCGCCCCCATTGCCAGTATAGCTCAGCGGTAGAGTAGGGGACTCATAAGCCCTTGGTCGCAGGTTCGAATCCTGCTACTGGCACATTAGATCACCCAACGTATCCTCCAATCTGAATCTCTACTCCTATGGCAACTACCAAGGCACCAGCAAAAAAAACCTCCTCTGCAATCAAGCGCGCCCGTCAAGGTGAGTTGCGTCATGCGCGCAACACCAGCGTGATCAGCCGTCTCAAGACCACGGAGAAAAAATTCCGCGCGGCCCTCGAGGTCGGAGTCGATGAGGCTAAGGTCATTTACAAGAGCCTCACTTCGGCGCTCGACAAGGCTGCCAAGCAGGGAGTGATTCATAAGAACGCCGCTGCCAGGAAGAAAAGCCGTCTGAATACCCGTCTAGCCGGAGGCGCTCAGGCCGCAGTGGTCGCGAAGCCCAAGAAGACCGCGGTGAAAAAGGTTGTGGCCAAGGCCAAAGCCAAGCTCAAGCCACGCAAGAAATAGTCTTTCCTAAATCTAAAAAAAGCCTCTCTGCTTCGGTGGAGGGGCTTTTTTTATGCCAGGAAGATCCCGTGCAGGGGGACATGTTGATCGGCGAGTCACAACCAACAGCGTGATGACTTAGCGTGACCTGACGAATGCCGAGAGTTCCTCGGTCGTCTGATATGCTAGGAAGGGAGTCATGAAGTAGACTCCGGGAAAGTGATCAAGCACCGAGCGTGTTACTTCCTTGGCAATCTCGACCCCCTCTTTCCTTCCCTCAGGCCCTTCCAGTCCCTCCATCCTTCGCATCACACGCTCCGGAATCAGGATGCCGGGAACCTCGTTATGCAGGAATTTGGCCTGACGTCCGTTGAGCAGGGGCCAGACGCCGACGAAAACGGGCACCCCGAAATGGGCGGTACGCCGGGCGGTTTCCTCGACAAGGGAGGTCTCGAAAACCGGCTGGGTCATCACGTAAGTGGCCCCTGCCCTGATCTTACGCTCAAGGCGTTGGACCTGAGTGTCGAGATTCTTTGCGTTGGGATTGAAGGTGCATCCTGCAACGAGACAGGGCTTTGCCTGAAGATCGGTGCCCGCCTGTGTATATCCCTGGTTCAGTCTACTGATAATCTCAAGCAGACCGACGGAGTTTACGTCATAAACTGAGGTGGCCTCCGGGTGATCCCCCCCTTTCGCGGGGTCTCCTGTCAGTGCCAGCACATGACGCATCCCCATGGCGGCCATGCCAAGGAGTTCGCTTTGCAGGCCGATCACATTGCTGTCCCGGCAACTCAGGTGGAGCAGGGGGGTGATCCCACGCTGCTTGAGCATCGAGGCCACCGCGAAGTTGCTCACTCTGAGGATGGCCAGAGAGTTGTCAGCAAGCGTGATCGCGTCACTGCCGGCCTTGGCGAGGGCCTCGGCCGCTGCAAAAAATCTTTCCAAGGGAAGTGTTTTGGGTGGATCCAACTCCGTGACGATCACCGTTTTCCCTGCGGCAATAAGGTCCAGAATACTTGTTTCCTGGAGGAGCGGAGCAACCGACTCCTCGTTGAGGGAGACCGTGCCATGGGACTTGCCGGCAACTGGGCTCAGCCCGGTCAAAGCCGATGCGAGCGCCGCGATATGACGGGGAGAGGTCCCGCAGCATCCGCCGATAAGAGTGGCTCCGGCCTCAGCCATCCGTCGTCCCAAGTCGGCAAAATATTCGGGCGAGGTCCCGTAGGAAATCCGTCCCTCCTGATATGAGGGGCGACCGGCATTCGGGAAGACGGCCAGGGGGCGCGTCGGGGCGATCTTTTCGACAAGCCGGAGCATCGCCTGCGGGCCATTTACGCAGTTGAGGCCAACAAGATCGGCCCCCTGCTCCTCGAGAGACTCAAGGAGATCTCCAATCCAGGCGCCGCCGGGGAGGCGTCCGCTTTCCGGAGACGCAATGAGGGTGACCACGGGTCTGTCCCCAAACTCCCTGCCCAATGATTTGGCAATACTTAGCGCGAGCGTGAGTTCTTCTGGATCTTGAAAGGTCTCCAGCAGGATCAGATCACTTCCGCCAAGGAGCAATGCGGCGATCTGCTCGCGGAAAAGATCCTCCCACCGGAGTCCCCTTCCCGCCGCCTCGTTCCCCCGTAATCCGATGGGGCCGACGCTTCCGGCAACCCAAGCCCTTGCTCCGGAATCATCCACGGCCTTCCTTGCGAGTGCCGCCGCCTCGCGGTTGATTTCGGTGACGCGGGATTCGTGTCCAAAGGGGGCGAGTTTCAGCGAGTTGGCCCCGAAAGAATTCGTCGTGATGATCCGGGCGCCGGCATCCAGGTATTCGCGGTGGATTTCAGAGATCAACTCCGGTCGGGAGAGGCAGAGTTCCTCAAAGCAACTTCCCGCCGGGATGCCCCGTTCGGCAAGGAGCGTTCCCATGGCTCCATCACCGCAAAGGATGCTCTCCTTAAGGGAATCGAGCAGGCTACCCGTGGCAGTCATCGGATCGAGGGTGTCTTAATTCCTTCGTGAACGTTTCGCCACAAGATTCACGCTGATCACGAACATCAGCGCGGCAAAGAGCGCCGTCACGCCAAGGGCGGTCAGGTATCCGGCGTTCCAAGCACAGGAGTTCCCTCCGGCGAATGCTTCGCGAATCGCCGTCACTCCGTAGCTAACGGGATTCAAGGCGCCCACCCAGTAGAGCCAGCCTGTTCCGGCAGGCATGGGGAAGAGGGCCCCCGACATCATCCAGAGTGGCATCAGGAAAATATTCATGATTGCATGGAATCCTTGCGTCGAATCCATGGGCCACGCCACAAGGAAACCAAGTCCTGTCATGGCAAAACCGACAAAAATAAGGGCCGGGAGAAGGAGTGCGGCCTGATGCCATCCGATCGGCAATCCGGCCAGAGGTGCCAGGACGCAAAAGATACCTGCTTGGAGGACGGCGAGCGTGGTTCCACCGAGGAACTTGCCGAGAGGGATGGCTGCCGGAGAGAGGGGCGCCACCAAGGCACCTTGGAGGAATCCCTCCCGTCTGTCTTCGATGACGGAGATCGTCGAGAAGATGGCCGTGAAGAGCATGATCAGGACTAGTGTGCCGGGAAAGAAATAGGCCAGGTAACTTCCTGCATCGACGGCAGCTCCGGGGTTTCGGAACGAGGGACCGAATCCTGATCCCACGAGCAACCAAAATACAAGTGGTGTGGCCAGCGCCCCGATGATGCGGTTGCGTTGACGCAGGAAGCGGATAACGTCGCGCCACCAGAAGGCGATGGCGGGAGTCCAAAGAAGTCGGGTCGTTTTCATGAAGAGGATGCGTTGGGACTCAGTGCTTCTTTTTCTTGACGGTCGGAGTCGCGTCGGGCTCCAGATCCTGATTGGCAAAGAGGCGTCCGGTTCGTGCGATGAAGACATCCTCAAGGGTTGGACGCGCGATACGCAGTGAGGAGATCTCGCCGGGGAATTCTCCGGCCAGCCGGGCGGCAAACGCATAAGCTTCGGCGTGTTCGATCCGGACCTCTCCCTCCACCACCGTCGCCGGGATGCCTGTCTTTGCCGTGATGGCTTGGGCCAGCAGATCCGCACCGATCCCCTTGCAGGACCCGAGGCTGATCACGTCACCCCCGATGGCCGAAGTCAGTTCGTCGGGCGTGCCTAGGGCAACAAGCTTTCCGGTGCTCACGATGCCGACGCGGTCGGCTCGGGATGCCTCTTCCATCAGGTGCGTGGTGCAGAGGGCGGTCACACCGTGTTGATTGCGCAGATTTTCCAGAGCGGCCCAGAGATCAAGGCGGGCTCCGGGATCGAGTCCGGTGGAAGGTTCATCCAGGAGAAGAACCTCCGGGCGGATGAGAAGGCACTTGGCAATCTCGGCACGCCGTTGAAGTCCTCCCGACAGTGTCTCGACAAGATCATTCAGGCGATCGGCCAGATTGAGGGCCTTGGTTGCCTCGATGATTCGGTTCTCCAACTCCGACCCTTTCAGTCCGTAAAGGGCTCCTCCGCAGCGCAGGTTTTCCAGAATGGTCAGCTTGCCGTCCAGGCTGGGGGATTGAAAGACCACGCCGAGTCTGGCACGAACCTCCGCTGCATCGGTCACGGTATCGTGACCGGCGACTTCCGCGGATCCGGTATCCGGAAGGGAGAGTGTCGCAAGAATACGAAATAGGGTGCTTTTTCCCCCACCATTGGGACCTAGTAGGCAGAAGAGTTCTCCCCGTTGCACCTCCAGCGAGATTCCGTCCAGCGCACGGCGGTCGCCAAAGGACTTCACCAGATCGCGGGCAATGATGGCATGTGATGAACTAAGGTCGCTCATGAGATTCAAAGATTCGTCGTCCGTAGTGATGATAGCAAGGATTAGGGATGATCGGAGCTTATTTCAGAACTTCTCTGGAAGTTGGAGTTCTGCGATCGCTGCCATGACGCGGTCGGAAAGGTACTGGTAGAGGGCGCGTTCATCTCCCCTATGGGGATCCGGATCCAGATCCGCATCGGTGAAGCGAAGCGGTTTGCCTACAACCACGGTGATGGGGGTCAGAGATATCTTGTCCGAACCTTTTGGGAATGCTTCGTAGGAGCCAAAAATACGGACCGGTTGCACTGGGGCTCGTGTCTTGGCAATGACAAGACCGATGCCCGCTTTTCCCGGCTGCAAGCTGCCGTCGACGGAGCGGGTTCCCTCCGGGAAGAGAACGACGCCGTTTCCCGACTTCACGGTACGAATCACGGATTTGAGCGCAGACATGTCATTTCCGTCGCGATCGACAAGAATGACATTGATTTGTGGCAGGAGTTTTCCGAGCAGTGGGATCTGCAGGAGCGTCTTACGGGCAAGATAATAGACGCCTCTGCGTGAACAGATGCCGACCAGCGGGGGATCGAAGTAACTCTGGTGATTGGAGGCAAGTATCAGCGGGCCCTCTTCGAGCATCCGCTCGGGATGGATAACCTTGAAGCTAAAGAAAAAGCGCGCGACGATTTTCGAGAGCGTGTACCAGAAGTAATAGGTGAAGCTCATGGAACTCATGGATTTAAGGGTTCAATGTTCCCAAGGCGGGCGATAACGGCGTCGACCACCTGCTCAAGGCTCAGGTGGGTCGTGTCGATCACAATGCTTCCCTCCGGGATGACAAGGGGTGCCGTGACTCGCGTGGAATCAAGACGATCTCTCTCCGCGATGGGATCCTCATCCCCCTGCCGTGCACGGCGCCGCGCGCGTTCCTCCGGAGAGGCGTCGAGATAGAACTTCCACGGTGTGGCTGGAAAAACAACGGAACCGATGTCACGCCCCTCCATCACGAGGTCACGCTCCTCCGCGAGTGCGTGCAGTCGGGAGTTCACGAAATCTCTCATGCAGGGAAAAGTGGCGATCTGAGAAACTTTTGCCGCGACTTCGGGGTCCGAGAGATGAGGGGTTGCATCCTTGCCGTCAAGAAGCAGGGAGATGGTATTTTCCTTATCCTCAACGGTGAGTGGGCTCTCCGTCACCCAGTCATTCAGCTTCTCGTCCGGTATTCCTTCGACCACAGTGCCCCAGGCGAGCGCCCGGTAGAAATGTCCCGAGCTGACAAATAAGAACCCGACAGCTGAAGCGACGCTCCTGGCGACAGTACTCTTTCCCGATGCTGCCGGGCCGTCGATGGCAATCACGCGTCCTGCCATGGTGACAGTCAGTGGGAGATTACCGAGTCAAGCGTGGCCCCGAAGGTAGGATAGGAGGTCGCCACGCACTCAACTCCCTCAATCACGGTTTTACCCTCCGCGAAGAGTCCGGCGATCGCGAAGGCCATCGCGATGCGGTGATCATGGAAGCACTCCAGATGCGCTCCGTGCAGGGGGTGTCCTCCCTCGATCACCATGCCGTCCTCCGTCTCGGTGACATTCGCCCCCATGGCGCGCAGATTGCCTGCCACGGCTGCGATGCGATCAGTCTCCTTGACCCTTAGTTCCTTAGCATCGCGGATGATGGTCGTTCCATGTGCAAGGGCACCGGCTACTGCCAGGATGGGAAGTTCATCGATTACGTTCGGAATCTCGGCTCCCTCGATCACGGTGCCGTGGAGTTGGCTGCCGACCACTCGGATCGTGCCGAGGGGTTCCGCTGCTTTCGGATCTGCGGGATGGGCCGTGATGTTGGCTCCCATGCGCTGAAGAACGGAGATAATGCCAGTTCGCGTGGGGTTGAGTCCCACTCCAGGCATCGTGACATCCGATCCCTGCTTCGCGGATGCCGCCACCAGCCAAAAGGCCGCGCTCGAGATGTCTCCCGGGACGGCGAAATCGCGGGCCTTGAGTTTCTGAGGACCTTTCAGGGCGATGCGGCGACGTCCCTGAGAGTCCCCCTCCCCGAGTTCAAGTTGCACTCCGAACTCCTGAAGCATCCGCTCGGTGTGATCGCGGCAGACCGCCGGTTCGATCACGCTCGTCTCTCCCTCTGCGTAGAGTCCGGCAAGCAGGATGGCGCTCTTTACTTGGGCGCTTGCGACCGGCATTTCGTAGCAAAGGGGTGAGAGTTTTCCTCCCTCGACCACCAGGGGCGGTTTTCCGTCGCCTCCCTCGGAGGTAAAGCAAGCTCCCATCTCGGTCAGTGGCTTGATAACGCGTCCCATCGGACGCTTGGAAAGGGAGGCATCCCCGATCATTCTGGCGCGGATCGGTTGGGAGGCGAGGATTCCCGAGAGCAGGCGCATCGTGGTGCCGGAGTTCCCGCAGTCGACATCCCCGACAGGTTGCGAGAGCTGCCCACTGGTTCCCTCCACGACGAAGGCGCCGGTGCCGGTGCGCTCAATCCGGGCTCCAAGGCTACGCATCGCGCTGATCGTCGAGAGACAATCTTCGGCTTCAAGGAATCCGGTGATCGTACTGCATCCCTGCGCGAGCGAGGCGAACATGGCGCTGCGGTGCGACATGCTCTTGTCGCCCGGAATCAGAATCTCGGCCCGGATCGGGCCGCAGGAGTGAACGGAAAAGGTTTTCATGAGATTTCGTCCTGTGCGGGTAAGGGAAGGGAGTCCCGATACTCTTTTGCCCGGGTCAAAAAATCGAGAAGCGAGTCGGACTGTTCCTGTTCCAGGCTCTCGGCAATTGAATCAAGGAACCCCGACATTTCGCGGAGTGCCGAGGCTGTCTCCCGCCTATTCTCCATAAGGATACCTGACCAGAGCTTGGGACTGCTCGATGCAACGCGTGTGGCACCGCGGAAACTCCCGCCGGCAAGCTTCAGCGAATCCTCCGGCAGGCTCTGTTTTGCAAGGTTGACCAAGGCAAAGGCCAACGCGTGAGGAAGGTGGCTCATGCGGGCCACGAGCCGGTCATGCTCTTCGGGTGTCATGGTCGTAATGAGGGAGCCCAGCGAGGTCCAGAATGCCCCGACCACTTGCAGGGCGACGTGATCCGTGGAGGGGAGTGGAGTTAGGATGCAGGGAGCCTCGTTGAAAAGATCGGCTCTAGCCGCCGCCAAGCCGGAACGTTCACTCCCGGCCATGGGATGGCCTCCGATAAATCTTCCGCCGAAGAGAGGAGCCAGTTTTTTAGTGACGCACAGTTTGACGCTGCCCGCATCGGTCACGATGGCTTCTGACGAGAGTTTTCCAGCCAGTGAAGCGGCGAGCTCCTCCATGCAACCAACCGGCGTGCAGAGAATGACAAGACCCGCCCCCTGGGCAGCGATCACGGGATCCGTCGAGACGGAGTCGGCCAGTCCGCGCGATAGGACTTCCCTCAAGCGCTCGTTACTTCGCCCCCAGACCGAAATTTTTACATCGGGGCATCGGCTCCTGAGAGCCATGGCCAACGAGGCACCAATCAGGCCCGGTCCGAAGATTGCAACATGCCTGACGGCTGGATGACCATCGGTAGCCGGGTAAGAGCTCAAAACAAGCCGTTCAGGGGACCAGAAAGATCTTTCCGGAGTAGGGATCCTTGACCTCGGAACCGGGGGGGAACCCACGCACATCGACGTAACCTGCCGTGGGGGAGTGGGGACTTGTCACGAAGCCCGGCTTGCCCGGAACAGGAGTTCCGTAGGGAAGATCCCTGGGCGGGGCTACGGGGACCGGCGTCGGCGTTGGGAAGGGATTGGCCGGACTGACGGCCGTCGTGTTGGTGACGGCATTCGTGTCAGCTGGGATGAGATTGCCATTTGTGTCGATCAGCAGAGCGTTCGTGCCATTGGTGCTCAAAGCACTATTAGTCGTGAACTGAGAGTCATTGGTCGGGGCGCCGACCATCGGGTAGTTTCTCTTTTTGGGAGCTGTCTCGGTGTCGGCACAACCGACCACCAGTAGAAGAGTCAGGAGCAATGGAAAACCGTGGAGTTGTTTCATCATTTTGAAGTCATTAGGAGATTGCTGATTTACTCCGATACATCAATGTTTTTCAGTCCTGATTTCAATTTTTGCAAGTTATCCGGCCCGTGACAAGAATGCCTTCAATGCGAATTTCTGTTGCCAAAACATGAAACCCCCCTCATAGGTTAATCCGAAGTTCGATGATAGCGATTCAGGCAATGCAGGTTCCCCGCAGGTCGGGAGGGCTGCTCCAAGTCCACTCAGGTGAGTGGCTGGTGCATTCCAAGAAGCAGCCGTCAGCGTAACAGGAACCAACAAACACAAAGCAGTATGAAGTTATATATCGGGAATCTTCCCTTCTCAGCAACAGACGCCGACCTCCGCGAGGTTTTCGGCGCACACGGCACTGTCACGGACGCTATCGTCATGATGGACCGCACAACCGGCCGCTCACGCGGATTCGGATTCATCACCATGAGCACCGACGACGAAGGCCGCGCGGCGATCACGGCTCTCAGCGGCGCCGACATGGGCGGCCGTAATCTCACAGTCAACGAAGCCCGTCCGATGGAGGATCGTCCTCGCGGTGGTGGCGGCGGCGGTGGTGGATATGGTGGTGGTGGCGGTGGTGGCGGCTATCGTGGTGGTGGCGGCGGAGGCGGCGGCTATCGTGGTGGTGGTGGCGGAGGCGGCGGCTACCGTGGTGGTGGCGGCGGCGAACGTGGCGGATACCGCGGTGGCGACGACCGTGGCGGCCGTCAGGACTACCGCTAATTTTCCCAGTCTCCAGCAGACTCTTTTTAAGGAAGGGCCCGGAGTATTCCGGGCCGTTTTTCTTTTAAAGACGAAAGTTTGGGAATGTTAGCAGAGCCTCTGAGCGAAAAGAGTGAGATTGTCTTTCTAGCAACCGATTGTAGCAGCTTGCAAAATTCCGGCGGCCTTGTGGATGGTTTCCTCCCATTCCTTTTCCGGATTTGAGTCCGCAGTGATGCCGGCACCGACATGGAACTCGGCCCGGCCATTCCGGATAATCACGGTTCGGATGGCGATGTTGAACTGGCTCTCCCCGTTATAGCCGAAATATCCGATTGCCCCTGTGAAGAGTCCGCGCGGCACCGGTTCCAGCTCCCGGATGATCTCCAAGGCCCGCTTTTTCGGAGCACCTGAGATCGATCCTCCTGGAAAACAGGCTGCCAAGGCGCCGATATGGGAGGCCTCTTGCCTAAGTGTTCCCTCCACGGTGGAGACAAGGTGGAAGACCTGCGCGTAGCGCTCAAGCTCCAAGAGACTCGGGGTTTTCACGCTTCCGAATTCGCAGACGCTTCCGAGATCATTCCGCTCCAGATCTGTGATCATGATCAGCTCCGCGATCTCTTTCGGGGAGGAGCTCAGTTCACTGGCCTCCCGCTCATCCTCGGTGGTGGCCTGACGACGGGGACGTGTTCCCTTGATTGGACGCGTCGAGATCTGCCTGCCGCTCATTTTGAGGAAACACTCCGGTGAGCTGGAGAGGATCGTTTCATCTCCAAGTCGTAGATAGGCAGAGTGCGGCGCAGGGGAAGATTCTCTGAGTGCTAGATAGAGTGGCCAAGGGTCACCGGCGAACTCTGCCGAGAAACGATGTGCCAGGCAGACCTGGTAGATGTCCCCGGCCGCTATGTACTCTTGAGCCCTGCGAACCATTTGTTGGTACTCCTCCGGCTTTATCTCGGGGTGGAAATCAACCGACTGCTTCGGCGAACGAGCGGGCTGGGCCTCCAAAGTCTTTGCTTGCTGCAACGGGATGTGAGGTTGAGTCCACTCCTCCCCGTCATGAATCAGCAAAGAGTCATAAAAGGCAAAGCGAAAGGATCCATCAAAGCGGAAGGAACCGATCGCGGCTCCCTTGGCGAGATCTTCGGAGCCTAATCCTACAGACCGTTCCCTGAGGGCGTCTTCCAGTAGTTGTAGGTCGGAGAGCTCTCCCTCTAGGATCATGACAGGATCGGATGCTAGGATGGAGAGTCCCCTCCGTCCTTCGATGGATGTGTCCAGCCATGCAAATCCGTTGCGTTGGCAGAGGCCTGCAGCCACTTCCGAGGGAGGGGGCTCCTTGGAAAATCTGCCGACAATGGAACTGGGTTCTGAATTCATGAAAATCGAGTGCTGTCGGGCACCGCTTGCCATCACCGCCCATTTTTGTTTCCTTGGCAAGGGTCTGGTCTATGAAAACCAAGCCGCTTCGCCCTACTAAACCATGAAATTCCGATTCCTTTCCTGCTTTCCGATCGTTTTTTTCGGACTCTTTCTCCACGTGACTCACGCCGAAGGCCAGTCTACATCAGATGCAGTCACACCAATGGCCCCCGATGCAGTATCCAATGCTGTCGGTACGAGTGCCCCTTTGCAGATTCAGGATAGTAGCGTTCCTGGGGCCACGCCGGCCTCATCACTTTTTGCTCCCGAGGGGCTGGGAAGCGCGACGCCTGACCAAGCCTCCTCCAATACTCCCGTGACAGATCTGGCAGCGACGAATGCCGCCACCAATGTGCCCATTGGACCGAATGTGCCTGCACCAAACGATCCCTCGGCTCCCGCGCCTGATTCCGGAATGGGATCCCCCGGGCAGAATCCTCCCCCAAGCGACCCTAACTCCCTCATCCCTCCACCGATGGAGCCCGAGCAGCCGTCACCGGTCAACTCTGCTGGCAACGAGGAGAGGCAGCGCCAGGAGCAGAAAGCTCGCTACTACACCGTGAAAGTCAAAGCGGACAAGGATGAGGAAGTGGCCTCTCTGCTAGAGAAGAGCGAGAAGGCCAAGTCCGACGAGGGGAAGCGTCAGGCACTACGTCGCTACTACGATCTCCTGGCCAAGCGGATGAAGAAAATCGACTCTTCTCTCTCCAATTGGATCGATACGATGCACTCTGCCTACCTGCGTCGTCTGGAGCAGGTGCGGGTCGAGCCGACGATCCCGGCCCTTCTGCCGCCTGATGCTTCGCTCACCGCTTCCCCAAGCCCATCTCCTTCCGCCTCACCGCCTCACCGCAAGAAGAAGGTCTCGGCTGAGGAGAACTAGCCCAGACGGAGCACTAGAAACGCTAGGTTCTTATTCTTATTCACGAAAGAAGTATTCCTATCGTGTCCGGGAACTTCTTTTCCCTGATCGGGGCATTCCTCGAGTGGGTCATTGTTCCGCTTCTAGGTATTTGCCTGCTGAACTGCCTCTTCAACATGAGGCTGCTCATGAGAGTCAGGCCACCGACTTCCACTCCCGGTGATAGAGCGCGGTTGAATCTCTCGGTGCTCGTTCCAGCTAGAAACGAAGAGCGACGGATTAGGCAGTGCCTTGCCTCCCTGATTGCTCAGGAGCCTGCGGCGAGCGAGATTATCCTGCTAAATGACAGATCGACGGACGGGACTGCGCGTATTGCAAGGGAGCTTGGCTTCTGCGAGGAACCGGGTAGTCGCCTGAGATTGATTCAGGGACAGGAGCTGCCTGAGGGTTGGGTCGGCAAGAACTGGGCATGCCATCAGCTTGGACAGGCGGCGAATCCGGAAAGCAGTCACCTGCTTTTCACCGATGCCGACACCATTCACGGCGATGGATGCTTGCAGGGAGCACTGGATCACTCTCACGCAACGCGAGCCGACTTGCTCTCCATCTGGCCCGATCAGATCACCGGAACATGGTCCGAGAAGCTTGTGATTCCGCTTGGCTACTTGCTCTTCATGGCTTTCCAGCCCTTCCCTTTGCTCTCGCTGTTGCAGTCACGACCGGAGCGTGCCGCGAGGTGGGGTTTCTCGCGCTCCCGATTAGCCTCTATGGGTGCCGCCAACGGCCAGTTCCTGCTCTTCCGGAGCGCAGCCTACCATACCCTCGGGGGACATGAGGCGCTCAAGGATCATCTTGTCGAGGACATCGCATTCGGTCGACGCGTCGCCTCGCGGACTGGCGAAGGGATGCGCCTCATCAATGCAGATGGGATAGGGATCCTGAAGTGCAGGATGTATTCGGGATTTGAGGAGCTTTGGGAAGGGTTTTCCAAAAATCTTCGGCCCGTCTTCGAGGAATCAACCATGGGATTTCTCTTCTTTGGTTTCATGGTCAGCTCGCTCTTTCTGCTCCCCTTTCTGGCGCTGGTATTGGCACTGCCTCTGTCCGTGGGCTATGGCCATGAGTTGGTCTTAGTCTCCCTTAAGGGTGTCATGCTGATCATCGCGATGCGACTCCTGCTGACACTCCGCTTCCGTACGTCGTGGTTGGGATTTGCGGCGCATCCGTTTGCCATGGTGCTGGCCCTCCTGATAGCGATGAACAGTTGGCGCCTCTGCAGGATAAAAGGAGTGCGATGGAAGGGACGCGTCTACACCGGAACCACCCGAAGCTCGCTGGACTAGGCGAGGGCACGTCATTTCAGGAATCCCTCACTTGGAATTGTCAGTCGTTCCCTCATGATCCATCATCCAATCACCATCCCAAAACCATCATGCCCGTCCTAACACTCCGACCCGCTGACAAATGCCGTTACGATGAAATCTCACTAGGAGAAGTGATGCTCCGATTATGCCCGGGCGAGGGGAGGATCAAGACCACCCGTAGCTTCCGTGCATGGGAGGGTGGCGGTGAGTACAACGTGGCCCGCGGGCTTCGCCGTTGTTTCGGTCTGCAAACGGGCGTTCTGAGTGCGTTTGCCGACAATGATGCTGGGAGGCTTGTCGAGGATCTCATCCTGCAGGGTGGCGTCGATGCCTCGATGTTGAAGTGGGTTCCGTACGACGGGATCGGACGTTCGGTTCGGAATGGATTGAACTTCACGGAACGAGGCTTCGGGGTGCGTGGTGCGGTGGGCATCTCAGACCGTGGCAATACAGCCGCCTCGCAGATCAAGCGCGGTGACTTCGACTGGGATCATATTTTTGGCACACTCGGCGCCCGGTGGTTTCATACCGGTGGCATCTTTGCGGCCCTCAGCGAGAGTACTGCCGATGTCGTGATCGAGGCCACTGAGGCTGCCCACCGGCATGGTGTCATCGTCTCGTATGACCTGAACTATCGACCCTCCCTCTGGAAGGGGATCGGTGGGATGGAGAAGGCCAGGGAGGTTAACCGGCACATCGCCCGGAACGTGGATGTGATGATCGGCAACGAGGAGGACTTCACCGCCTGCCTAGGACTGGAGGTCAAAGGCACGGATCATAATCTCACCAACCTTGAACTCGACAGCTTCAAGGCGATGATAGAGGAGGCCGTGAAGGCCTATCCCAACTTCAAGGTGGTCGCGACCACGATGCGCGGCGTCAAGAGCGCCACGATCAACGACTGGGGTGCAATCTGCTGGGCGGGCGGCAAGTTTTACGAATCAACCCACTATCCCGAACTTGAGATCATGGATCGCGTGGGCGGTGGTGACAGCTTTGCCTCGGGGTTGATCTATGGATTCCTTACCAGTGGAGATCCGCAGGATGCCGTGAATCTGGGTGCCGCCCACGGGGCGCTGGCAATGACCACGCCGGGCGATACCTCGATGGCCTCGCTTGCCGAAGTGAAGAAGTTGGCGACCGGTGGCGGAGCCCGCGTCGACCGGTAAACCATAGCGTTAAAAAATCATGAACCCCGCGCTGGAAAGGGCGCGGAATTTACCCTTTCATGATAGCATTATGGCAACGCTTAATTCCAATTATCTCAAACTCAAGGCCGGCTATCTTTTCCCCGAGATCGCCCGGCGGGTGAAGGCCTTCACCGAAGCAAATCCCGAAGCATCCGCCCGGATGATCCGCTGCGGTATTGGTGATGTGACGGAACCCCTTCCCCTTGCGGTGCGGGAGGCGATGCATGCCGCCATCGATGAGATGGGAACGCGCGAGGGATTCCACGGTTACGGTCCGGAGCAGGGATACGAGTTCCTCCGTACCGCAATTGCCACGAATGACTATCGCAATCGAGGGCTCGATGTTGCCGATGACGAGATCTTCGTTTCGGATGGTTCAAAGTGCGATGGCGGCGCAGTCCTCGACATCCTGGGTGATGACAACAGGATCGCCGTCATGGATCCGGTCTACCCAGTCTATGTCGACACGAATGTCATGGCCGGTCATACGGGTGATGCCTATGACGACGGCTCCTACGACGGGATTCTCTACCTTGAGTGCAATGCGGGGAACGGCTTCGTGCCTGCCATCCCGGAGGAAAAAGCGGACATTGTCTATCTCTGCTTCCCCAACAACCCCACCGGTGCGGTGGCTAGCAGGGAACAACTCGAGGCCTGGGTTGCTTATGCCCGGAAGCACGGATCCATCCTCCTCTATGATGTCGCCTACGAGGCCTACATCAGCGATCCCTCGGTGCCCCGGTCGATCTATGAAATTCCTGGAGCCCGTGAGTGCGCGATTGAGTTCCGCAGCTTCTCCAAGAACGGTGGCTTCACCGGAACACGCTGTGCCTTCACGGTGGTTCCCAAGACCGTCACCGCCCTCTCCGCCGCCGGAGAGCGTCGACCGGTTCATCCTCTCTGGCACCGGCGTTTCACGACCAAGTTTAATGGGGTGAGCTATGTCACCCAGCGGGGTGCTGCGGCCCTTTACAGTGATCAGGGCAAAGCTGAAGTCGCTTCACTGGTCGAGCACTACATGGGCAATGCCAAGATTCTCCGCGAGGCAGCGGCCTCCTGCGGGCTGAAGATCTATGGTGGAGAGAACGCCCCCTATATCTGGGTGAAGGGGCCGGAGGGTGTGACAAGTTGGCAGATCTTTGACCGGATGTTGGATGAGGCAAACATCGTCGTCACTCCCGGCAGCGGCTTCGGTCGTGCTGGCGAGGGATACTTCCGCATCTCGGCCTTCAATAGTCGGGAGAAGGCGATCGAGGCGGCCGCCCGGATCAAGGCAATGCAGTGGTGATCAGGCGAATTTGGTGCGCCTGAAAAGGGCCATCCCAATCAGCGATAATCCCAAGGCAGCCACCCCGTAGGTGGAGGGTTCCGGCACGGCGGCCATGACGGCTGTGATTTGGGAGTTGTAATAGCCCAAATTGACCATGTAAGAGGCTCCGCTCTGATCATTCGCTTCATTGATCCCGGCAAGGTACCATTTGCTGGCAACTTTGATGTAGTCCCCTCCGCCCGAGTCTCCGACGACCAGTTGTGCGGAATTTGTGGTGCCGTAATTATTCGTACCATAGGAGGTCCCAAAATCAACCGAGGTGTAGGGATAGCCTCCAAGAGAGAGCAGAAGATTATTCGTGGTGACTGTATTGATCCCCCAGGACTTTTGCCTTCCAACGTTGGCATCACCATAGCCGATCATGACTAAGGTCTGGCCGGTCGAGGTGTAGGAGGGGATGATGGAGAGGTCATTCGTTGGCAGAAAGGCATTCCCCTCCCTGGAAGTCGTCGAGATCCTGAAGAGATTCAGGTCGGCGTACTCCGTGGTGCCGGAAAAGTTGAATGTGAAATTTGTGTAAGAGTATCCGGTCGTGGCATAGGTATTGGTGCCCAACGTGAAATCTAGCCCCCCCACATGTCCCGCCGTGATGACCCAACCATTGCCTAGGTATACTCCGCAGGCATCATTGGCCCCGCCGACCTGACCCACGTAGTTCCAGCCATCATTTGTATTTCCCGGCCCCCATCCGGAGGACCATTCGGAGTCCGAACTACTGATCGTATCCGTCGTGTTGTAATAGGGTGTGCCAGTAGGGTAAGGAATATTGACCACAGCCTTGGAGCATGGTGATACAAAAACCATCAATGCTATGGAGATCACCAGGAAGGCTTTGGACGTCGGACTCATACAATCTACACTTACGCTTAAAGCATTCAGAAAAAAAGGGCTCTTTCCTAAGGAAAGAGCCCTAAAGTGATATTTTCTCCGCGGACCTGACCGCGATGATTTTGTTAGGCTACCAGACTGTTCGTGTACTCGGAAGGCTCGTAGTTTTCGATCAGGATCTCCTGCTGGTCTCCACGCTTCATCCGGACCTGTTTCACAAGGATCTCTGGTGTTTTATGCGGGGCGAAGAGAATGTCGTCATGCGTGGCGTGGCTCTTCTCTGCAAACATGGATGGAACCAAGTGTCCGCCGAGATGGTCGCTACGACCGGTGGCCACATGAATGGTTCCGCGCACCTTCTCGTCCTGAATGTCGCGTCCACTGACGGGGAGGAGTTGTGTTCCAAGGCCCAACTCTCCGAGTTCACCCGTAACCGGATCAGAGAGTAGTTTAGCGTTATGCTCGGCGACTGTGGCTGCTCTCCCATTGATCAGTTCGGCTTTCACGATGCGTCCCCCGGTAACGGTCATCTTGCCCAGGGTGCCATCCTCGTATTTGAACGGGAATTCACCCTCTGCTCCCTCTGGCACGAAGTAAACCTCACCGGCCGGCAGGTTCGCAACATCGGGCTCATCTCCCCGGCAGAGACCATGGCTCTTTTGAGCCTCCTGACCATTAAGAAGAAGGCGCAGCGTATAGTCTCTCCCCTCGCATCCGAACTCGATCTCAACCCAATCTGCCTTGGTGACTCCGAGACGTAGCTTTTCGGCCTCCACACTCACCTCGTCGTAGTCAACGGCGAGGCCGGATGAGAGAATGACCTCGTTGACTCCGTGCAGGGTTGCTCCACGGAATCCGTACTGCTTGGCAAAGGCAGTCAGCGGTGCTGTTGCCGAGAATGTCGAGATGCAAAGGATAATATCGTAGTTTTGATAAACATCCTTTGAAAGACTGACCTGTTTGCCGGCAGGATCAAAGGCCTCGTCCGGCAGATCAAGGTTGCTGCCGCCTGTCAGCTTGTAGGCGAAGATCTCCCCCCCCTTGAGTCCCATCCTGTCTAGGATCTCCGAGTTCAGCGGTTTAAGGAAGGACTCTACAGCATGCCTCTGAATGGTGAGTGAGGGGTTCTTAAGGAAGGCAAAATCCTTGATCTCGACCGGATTTTCCAAGTCGATCAGGATGCAGAGGCGTTGGCCCGGTTTCGGGGCAAAGGTCGTTTTAAGAAGTCGCTCCAAGCTGAAGGGGGGAAAGGAACGCGCGGCTATCTGCTGGGCAATCGGTAGGGCCATGGGATGAGATTTTAGTTTTTTAGTTAATACTATTAACTAGCGCGTTAAAATTTACCTAGCCCATGGAACTAGGAAAGGGATTTCTTTTCACAAGCCATCTTAAATATTTTGAGCGATAGATGCCCATTACCGAAATGTCAGCATTGGTCGCCAGCAATCTAGGTAGACATCCTAGTCAATAACTCTTGTGCTTTTGTCCAAATAGGATCATGAAGGCTACCTATGAAAGCATTAAGCAACCTCTGTTTCGTCTTGGGACTTG
This sequence comes from Verrucomicrobiota bacterium, assembly GCA_008933015.1. GTDB lineage: Bacteria > Verrucomicrobiota > Verrucomicrobiia > Chthoniobacterales > UBA6821 > UBA6821. Next base: position 22,297 of record WBXH01000020.1, read on the forward strand.
CCTCTGTACTCGCTTCCATTGCTATCTGGTATTATGCTGGCGGCAAGGATGTGAGTTTTGAAGTCCGCACTCATGGCGAACTCTTCGGGATTTTCGTCGGCCTATGGGCCCCGACCTTCCTGATCCTCTCCAACCGCATTGCGCGGTATGTTGAGGAAAGA
>WBXH01000021.1 GCA_008933015.1 Verrucomicrobiota bacterium
ACCGTCGCGTCCACCTCGCAGGACTAGGTGTCCGTCGGGGTTGCCCGCCGTCTTGATAATGCTGGTCATGCCCTCCTGATCGATGCCCAGAAAACTATGTCCCGAGCGAGAGGAGCGCATCGCGTCAACAGCCGTCTGGACGCTACCATCCGTACCGTTCTTGAATCCCACCGGCATGGAGAGCCCGCTCGACATTTCGCGATGGGTCTGTGACTCGGTGGTGCGAGCCCCGATGGCCGACCAGCTGATCAGGTCGGCAATGTACTGGGGAATAATGGGATCGAGGAACTCGGTTGCGGCGGGAAGACCCAGGGCGGCAACATCGAGCAGAAGTTTACGCGCAACCTCGATGCCACGCGCTAGGTCACCTGTGTCATTGAGAGCCGGATCGTTGATGAGACCCTTCCAACCCACAGTCGTGCGGGGCTTCTCAAAATAGACGCGCATGACGATGAAGAGGCGGCCCTCGACCTCCTTGGAAAGCGCGGCAAGTCTCCGGGCATAGTCGAGTGCGGAGACAGGGTCATGGATCGAGCAGGGCCCAACGATCACGAGCAACCTGGGATCCTCTCCCCGGAGGATTCGGCGACATGTTTCCCGCTGTTCCGCAACCTGCCTCAGCACGTCGGGACTGGCTGAGAGTCGCTCCTTCACCTCACGCGGAGAAACAAGCCTTGTGACCGCCGAGACACGGATATCTTCGGTACGGGGCTTTCCCTGCGTGGAGGCATTGGCTGCTGTGTTGGCGCTCATTGGAGTGGTGAAACCCGGTATGGACGGGCTGCATAAGATCCACGCAGGAGAACCTTTTTGCAACCCACAAGTCGTAAAGGGACTTGTCCGGGGACTTCCCCAATGGCGTTTTAGCTTTCAGCTTTCCGGCTTTTTGGCATTTTCTCCTTTTATGCCTTCTTTTGACATTGTTTCGGAAATCGAGCGGATGGAGATCGAGAATGCGGTCAACCAGGCCGTCAAGGAACTGGCCACACGCTTCGACTTCAAGGGAAGCAGTGCCAAGATTGTGCTGACCAAACCCGAGCTGATCACCCTCTCCGCCGAAGATGGCAACAAGCTTAAAGGGATCCGCGAAATCATCGTGAACAAGCTGGCCAAAAGAGGCGTTGATCTCCGGAACGTAGATCAGAAGGATCCAACCTTCTCCTCGATCGGGAACGCAACCCAGGAACTCGTGATCACCCAAGGCCTCGAAGGCAATAAGGCCAAGGAGATCACCGCCGCCATCAAGGGGGAAAAATTCAAGGTCTCCGCCTCCCTGCAGGATCGTCAGGTCCGCGTGACGGGAACAAAGCGCGATGAACTTCAGGAAGTGATCTCCTTCCTTCGGGAGAAAGACTTCGGCGTGTCGCTGAGCTTCAAAAATTTCAGGGACTAATCTCCCTCCTTTTGGATCGCTGCGGCTCCATTAGCCCCTAAAGTCTTTTGGGCTCTGGGACTCTGGGACTTAGGACTTACGGGCTTTGGGCTAAGGCCTCCAGCCGAAGAATTTCCGGCTCTTGATGATCTCGCAGACCTCGGACGGAACCATCTTCTCCCATTCCGGATCCCCCTTCTGGAGTTTTTCCAGAACCTGAAGGGAACTAAGACCCAGAAAATCGAGTTTGCAACCAGCCATCGGGATGATGAAACGATTCTCCAGCAGATAAGCGTAGAGAGCCCTCAACTCAGTCTGCACTTGATAGGAGGCCGCCTCAAGGATGTGCCCATTCTCATCCTTGGTCGGATAGACGTAGAGTCGGACACCCTTCTTAAAGAGTCGACCGAGCCCCTCAAGGATGCCGCCGTCCAGATTGATGTAATACTTTTCATCGAAAATCTCGTGCAGGCTAGGAATGCCCAGCGGAAGTCCGATAGGCCTGTTGGTGTATCGACTCAGATACTGGATGAGACGGTAAAATTCGCCGTAGTTCGAGATCATCACGTTGCGTCCCATGGCGCCCAGCATGTCGATGCGATCCAGGAAATCCTGCAAGTCGATCCCACCACTGCTCATCAGATTCTTCATCGTGATCTCAAGCAGGATTTCGGGCTTCTCCCCCTGCAAGTCATCCTCCATGAGGAACATGGAGTGGGCGCATTCCATCATGTCGTAGGCCACGTTGGTAACGGGACGGAAACTTCCACGCTCCACCAGAAGTGGCTTGTGGTAAAAAGCGTCGGCGGCCTGCATTACCTCCCCGTCGGCACGGAATAGAACCGCTTGGGCAAGGCCCTGCGTGACCAACTCCAGGCACATGATCCGGTTGTCGACCATCGCAAAATCTGGCCCCGAGAAGCGGATGACATCGATCTCGATACGGGTTGAGTCGAGATCATCCAGAAGCGATCCGATGAAGGCCTTCAGGTCCTTGCGGAGGAAAAAAGCCCCGTAGATCAGATTGACCCCGACGATCCCGAGAGCCTCCTGCTGCTCGAGGTTGTGTGGATCGAGCATCCGCACGTGGAGAATGATCTCGTTGGGTTGACCACGCGGAGAACTTTGGAAGCGGATGCCCATCCAACCATGGGACTCGTTGAGCGTCTTGTAGGAGCGGGCCGCCACCGTATCAGCAAAGGCGAAGAACGTCCTCTCGGTTCCGCATTTCTCGTCGAGGCGCTCCATGAGCAGGGCGTACTCGTGATCGAGCATCTCGCCGAGTCGCTGGCGACTCACGAAGCGTGTACTCTTGCCGTAGATGGCATCCGAGAAGGTCATGTCGTAGGCCGAGATTGTCTTGGCGACTGTTCCTGCAGCACCACCCACATGGAAAAACCGGCGTGCCACCTCCTGACCTGCCCCGATCTCGGCGAAGGTCCCGTAGATCGGCTTGGCCATGTTGATCTCGAAGGCCTTCTTATTCACCTTCAGCTCGAATTGATTGATCATCGGAAGCTAGTTTTAAGGAGTCGCACACATCTTGCCTAGGCAATCCGTGTGGCAATTTCGCAACATGGATAGCTGAGGTATTGAACCCAGCAGAGGCGCAGAGGCTAGACTCAGTGCCTCCGCGCGAAACTTTCCTTTTAGCCAACTTTCTGCGAAGAACCATATCAGTGAAGCGCTTACCTCTCCTTCTGCTTCCATTCACGGCCCTCCTCCTGACGGGCTGCCTCCATCCCCTTCCGCCATACGAGGCACCGATGCGGCGTGCTGCCGTCCAGAAGGTTCGCACCACCGCCTACACGCAGGGCGAGGGTGACCATCTCCGGTACGGCGCTCGGACGGCGCTCGGGACTCCGCTCCGATACGGTGCTGTCAACAGCGCCGCCGCCGACTGGGCACGCTGGCCCTGCGGCACCCTATTCCGGATCAGGGTAACGGGGGAGATCTTCGAGGTGGACGACTATGGGTTCGCTCTCTCCGGCCGGAATACCATCGACCTCTATAAACCCTCCAGAAAGCTCATGCGGGAGTGGGGAGTCCGCCGCGTGACGATCGAGATCCTCAAGTGGGGAGATCCCTGGAAGAGCTACCGCAAGATGGTCTGCGTCAGATCCTACCGGCATATCAGGCGCATGATGAACGAAATTAAATCGTGGTTTCAAATGCCGCCCCCGGAGCCGGTCTTCCCTACTGGCGGGATTTGTCCCCTGCCAACAAAAAAGGGAGAGTGAGGTATGGAGTTCGTTAAAAACCTACGCTACGCAAGCTCCACCCAGCGGCCATGCTCCTTGATTAAATCGACGAGGCGCTCCACAGCTTCTCCTTCGGGAATATTGAACTTCACGGCGGTCTTTCCGACGTAGAGGTTGACCTTACCCGGTGCGCCGCCCACATAGCCGAAGTCGGCGTCGGCCATCTCGCCGGGACCATTGACGATACATCCCATGACGGCAATGCGGACCCCCTTAAGATGGGAGGTCGAGGACTTGATCCGGGCCGTGGTCTCCTGAAGGTTGAAGAGCGTACGTCCGCAGGAGGGGCAGGCGACATAGTCGGTCTTGAAGATGCGGACACCCGAGGCCTGGAGGATATTATAGACTAGGCGCAGTGACTGGCTGGGCGCCTCCTCGGATCGGAGGAGGACTGCATCGCCGATCCCGTCGCAAAGGAGAGAGCCTAGCACCCTCGAGGAGGTGAGGAGATGGTCAAGGAACTCACCGCCCAAAACAGGATTGAGCGTGTCCCCGAGCGTGGCGAGCGTATCCTTAATCAGGATGGGGTGTCGCGCATCAATCCGGGCCGCAAGCAGACGAAAGGCGGCGATCGGATCGAGCTCCAGGCCATCTCGTACCGTGACAAGTCTTGCCTCAGTGACGGCATTCACGGCTTCGAGTTCTTTTGTCGAAAGCGGGTCAACTTCAACGATCGAGAGATCCTCAAGGATGAGTTCCGGTTGGTAGTCGCCGAGGCCCTCACGCTTGTGGGCTACCGCATCATCGACCCGGCGTGGCACGACGACTGCGACCGTCTCCATTCCTCCCAGAGCAATTCGCTGAGTGATGCCTTCCAAGATAATCCTGTTGGAGGAACGACGGCTGTAATCGAAGAGTGGCCAGGTCGGAGCGACTCCAGACACGGACGATGAAGCGGAACGCTTACGGGAAAAGGAGGCCACCAAGGCACGTGCCACGGGGATCTCGTGCTCGCTATCCTCGGTGAGGGAAACGCGGATGGTGTCACCGATCCCGTCGGAGAGCAGGGAGCCGATCCCGATGGCGCTCTTAATGCGCCCATCTTCGCCATCCCCCGCCTCGGTCACACCCAGATGGATCGGATAGTTCCAGTCAGCGCCCTCGGCATTCAGGCGGGCAACCAGCAGACGGTATGCCGCGATCATGACCTTTGGATTAGAGGCCTTCATTGAAAAGATCATTCGGTGGAAGTCGAGGTCACGGGCAATCCTCACGAATTCGAGGGCACTCTCAACCATCCCGAGCGGTGAGTCGCCGAAGCGGTTCATGATCCGGTCGCTGAGCGATCCGTGATTGGTCCCGATACGAAGAGCAACACCTCTCTCTTGGCAACGCATCACAAGGGGGGCAAAGCGATCACGGATCCTCTCCAACTCGGCGGCGTACTGCATGTCGCTGTAGTCGCGTATGTTGAACTTCTTGGAGTCGGCAAAGTTCCCCGGGTTGATCCTAACCTTTTCCACCCACTGAACCGCTTCGAGTGCGGCCTCGGGCTTGAAGTGGATGTCGGCAACCAGCGGAACGCGGCAACCCGCATCGTTCAAACGAGCCCGGATCTGCTTGAGATTGGCCGCATCCTTGACTGTCGGCGCTGTGATCCTAACCATCTCACAACCCACCTCAACCAAACGCAGCGTTTCCTTCACGCAGGCTTCGGTATCCATCGTGTCACTCGTGATCATCGACTGGACACGCATGGGATGAGATCCCCCGAATCCCAGCTCTCCCACCATCACTTCACGGCTCTCCCGTCGCGTGCGAGAGAAAAGATCCGCCACGTAGGAGATCGGATACCCGACAGCGGCATCACCCGCGCTGCTCATGGCTTGGCTGGGGCTGTAGCAGCTGGAGAGGTCGTGGGACTGAAGGTCATCGTCTCGGTGGATTTTTCCATGATGGTGGAGGACTTGTGCCCGGTCACCAGATCGCTGACATCAAAGAAGGAGATATAAAGCATTGTTCCGATCAGCAGCATCGCAAAGGCAGTCTGCACAACTTCAAGCGTCTTTTGGTGGATCGGATGACCGCATGCCCACTCGATCAGTGCCAGCAGGATATGACCGCCATCGAGCACAGGGAGGGGGAGAAGATTCATCACCGCCAGATTCACATTCAGAACAACGCTGAACCAGAGTGCCAACTGCCATCCCATTGGACTCTCGAAGAGCAGGTAGTAGATCCTCATGATCCCGACCGGACCGCTGAGTTGCTGAACGCTGATTTCCGAGTGGGGGGCGGTGACCGCAGAGATCGTCTCCCACATCGTGAGGATACTAGATCTGATCTGGGTGATCGGATTCGGGTGGGTGAGGGTAACGATGCCACGCTCGTCCCAGAAAATTCCGATTCGGGCCTGCTTCTGTCCGTCGGGGATACGGGGCGTCACCGTGACCGTTAGATCGCTCCCTCCCACGCCGGAGCTGCTTCCCCTGCGGATGGTCAGCGTGACCGGTGAACCCTTGGTGGCGTTCAAGATCTCTGCAAGGGCGGGCTGGCTCAGCAGCTTTTGCCCGTTGGCAGCCACCACAAGATCACCACCTCGGAGACCAGCCTCCGCGGCCGGACTATTGGCCGCCACTTTCGCGACCATGGGGGTCATGGCCGGCATGATCTGAATCTGTCGCAGATTCTTACGACCCCATCCCTTCTTTGGCTGAACCAAGGGCTCGACCTCGACAATCTTCTCCACGCCGTCACGCTCGAAACGGATAGGGATGACAGGAGAGGAACTCACCGCAACATTCCATGCAACGCTGTCGCCCATTCTGCCCATGCCGTTGATCCGCTTTACGGGTTGACCGTTCACCGCAAGGATCCTGTCTCCGGGAAGCATCCCGGCCTTGGCGGCGGGTCCCCCTTCAAGGACATAGCCGATCATGTTCGTGGTCTCGGCCTGACTCACGGGACGGCCCACGCACCAGACCACGCAGGCAAAGAGGAAAGCGAGTCCAAGACTCGCCACGGGACCGGCCAGAGCAACGATGATCTTGTCGATCGGCCTCGCGGGAGGAAGATCGGCCCCTTTTTCGTTTGTTTCCCCCTCCAGTGCCTCCATGGGGCCGAGTTGAGGAATGGCAACAAATCCACCTGCCGGAATCGATCCAAGGCGGTATTCCACGCCGCCCACGGTCTTCGACCAGAGGGGCTTGCCGAACCAGATCGCGAACTTCTCCACTTTCAGACCGCACCAGCGGGCCGCCACAAAGTGGCCCAATTCATGCACCACGATGAGCAGATTGAAGAGGAGGACAACCTCAAGGAGGATTCCGATAACTTTAAGGATTCCAAAAAACATGAGTTGAAAGCCTCGCCTGAGGTGACGGAAAAATCAACAGTGCAGAGGAACCTCTTTTGCGATCGTTGGACTTGCCTGAAGGAGGTGCTGTTCAAAACTGTAGGAAATTCTTTTGCGGGACGGCTGATAGGCTCCCTTATTACACTCTGAGGATGCATCAAGAAGGTCAGTCGGGTGGCAGGCTCAACTCGAGGAAGGAGGCGATAGGATTCAGTTCCCTCATTCGTTCCCTACTGACATGCACAGCACTTCTCACGCTCACCACCACTGGGAAGACTATTTCAGAGAAGGAACTCCCAGAGCGCCGTGCCGCTGAGACCATTCCATTCTCTCATTTTCTCGATTCCGGGGAACGCTTCACCTTCCAGAGCGCCGACGGCATAAACCGCCTCTGTGGGGTCAGCTTCCTTCTGCCTCCCTCACGATCAAAAGGGGTGATCCTGATCGTGAATGGTCGCTCCGAGTCTTGGCTAAAGTACGGGGAACTGATGAGTGACCTCTGCAAGCAGGGTTACAGCGTCGTGACTTATGACCACCGAGGGCAGGGCCTCTCACCACGCCTCATCAAAGGGAATCCCCAGGTCGGTTATGTCGATGATTTCGCTCTTTATGCAGCGGATCTCGATGAATGCATCCACCAAATCATCCTCCCGTTGCGACGGGAGTACCGGCAGATATTCCTGATTGCCCACTCGATGGGTGCTGCAGTTGCGGCGTCTCAAATGGAAAATCATCCCCCACATTTCCAAGCCGCAGCTTTCATTGCCCCAATGTTTGAGATCAACACAAGCCCCTATCCCAGGGGAATTGCCCATGCCTTCGTGGGCGCTCTGCAGATGATGGGACTGGGAAGTCGATACGCCCCGGGAGAACACGACTTCGATCCGAAGGCTGACTTCGCAAACAATAAAATCACCAGCAGCAGGATGCGCTGGGAGATCATGTATCGCGGAAAAATCCTCCATCCCGAGTCGATGATGGGGGGCGCCTCCATCAGTTGGGTCAATGCCTCGCTCTCCAGCACGCCAAAGATCCAGAAAGCCTTGGGAAAGATCAGGACGCCGACCCTCATCCTGCAGGCAGGTCACGAGCAGTTGGTGAGAAACGAAGCCTCCAAGGAAGCCGCCTCCAAGATCCCGGATTGCTCGCTCATCAGCTTTCCGGCATCCAAGCACGAGATCCTGATGGAGAGCGATCCTATCCGCGAGGAGGCTCTCCAGGCGATTGAACGGTTTTTTACGGCTCACACCGGCTACGTGCCGACCGACTAGAAAAAAGATGCCCCGCGATGCCGTTAGGTCGCGATCCCGTTCCCAATATAGGTTAAGGGTGGAGATCTACGTGCGGATCGCTGACGTCCAGTGAAGGCCTGTCATTGTTCCGCCCGATCAACCTCCGGTTTGATCACATCGGATCGGGAGCATACAGACCGAATCCCGAACACCGCAGGGCAAATTCAAAATGTGGAGAGAACGACCACCTTGTATTGGTGATTTGAAGATTTAGCCTCGGATCTCGGCTCCTGCCGACTCCCTTAGTTTGGTCACGATCCGCCCAAGGGCTTCGGTGACTTCTTCTGTAGTTAAGGTTCGTTCGGAGTGCTGGAAAGTCAAGGCGATGCCGAGCGACTTTTTCCCAAGGGGCACCTTCACACCCTCGGGATCGCTGAAGATATCAAAGGGAGTGACTGATGAGAAAAGTTCCTCCTTGGCTCCCAGCACGGTCTCCTCGACAACTGCATAGGGCGTAGCCGCATCCATTAGCAGAGCCAGGTCACGACGAATGGCGGGGAACTTGGGCAGCGAGCCATGCTTCTTGGGATTTTTAGAGAAGCCATTGCCGCTCGTGGCTTGTAGGGCAGCAAGATCAAGTTCCGCCACTGCGATCTGCCCCTGATGACCGCCGACCATCACCTCGCGGGCAGCCGCTGGTGAAAGCACTCCGAGAATGCCGGCTGGTTTTCCAGCAATCAGGATCTCGAGCGCCAAGGGAAGATGCGGCAACGAAGGTTGGGTAAGTGCACGAAAGGTGATCGGCTCAATCCGACTGCCAAGGCGAGCGATGATTCCTTTCAGATCGAAGAGGTCAAGGGACCTCTCTGCCTCACCACGCCAATTAGCGGGAGAGGTCCCTCCCGTCATCACGATGCCGAGGCGGGTCGATTCCACGGGGTGCTTGTTTTGGTAAACGCGGCCGATCTCAAAGAGACGGATCGCATCAGCTCCATGACGCAGATTGCGCGAAACAGCTTCTAGAAGTCCTGGAATGAGACTGGCGCGCAGGGTCGAGTGCTCCTCACCCATCGGGTTCCGGACAGTTACTACTGAGGCAGATCCAGAAAGGGCGTAGGCAGCCTGATCACGGCTCCCCGTGAGCGTGCCACTACGGGCCTCATGGAAACCTCCACCCGAGAGACGGCGGCGCAGGCTGCGTGCAAAATCATAGGCCTTGTCGGCTTCGCTGGAATGAGCTGGGATGCACTGGAAACGGGGTGTGATGTTCCCAATGCCGTGCAGTCGGGCGATCTCCTCGATCAGATCGACCTCTCGGGTCAGATCATTGCGCCAGGTGGGGATCTCGAAACCAACTTCCACCTTTTTCAGGCCGAGCTTTGCGAGCAAGGTGGCAATCGCCGTGTCGTCGATGGTTATGCCAAGGAGCGATCGGACGCGATCACTACGGAGAGAGACGATCCGCGAGGGTGATGGTGATCCTGCAACGATGAGTTCGGGAGCAGGAGTGCCTCCGGCAATTTCAACGATGAGCTCGGTCGCACGAACCGAAGAGGCAAGCGCACCCTGCGCATCGACACCTCGTTCAAATCGGTAGCTGGAGTCCGTCGAGATCCCGAGGGCTCGACCTGAACGACGGATTACGGTCGGCTCAAAGACTGCGCTCTCCAGCAGCAGGGAGGTCGTGGATTCGGAGACGCCACTTGCAATCCCACCGGTGATGCCGGCAACTGCTTGGACACCCTTTGTATCGGCAATCACAGCATCCTTCGCGGAGAGCTTATATTCCTTTCCGTCCAGCGCCGTGAAGGCCTCCCCATCCTTCGCAAAACGTACGGTCAGCGCCCCGTCGATCTTCGAGGCATCAAAGGCATGGAGCGGTTGGCCCATCTCGTACATTACGAAATTCGTGACATCGACGATGTTGTTGATGGACCGAAGACCCACCGACTCAAGACGCTTGCGAAGCCACTCGGGACTCGGAGCGACCTTGACTCCGTCGATCCGACGGATGCTATAGAGGGAAGACGCATCGGGAGTCGAGATGGATGCCACTGCCGGATTTTCCTTCGTTGCAACCGGTGGTGACGTGATACCGATCAGCTCCCCGCAGCCGAAGGCCGCCGCCTCTCTGGCGACACCAAGATGTCCAAGCCAGTCAGGTCGATTTGGCGTGATTTCGATCTCGAAGACTTCCTCGGAGGGAAAGAGTTCAATCAACGGAGTTCCGGTCACGGTCCCGACCGGGAGAATCAGTAATCCGTCTGCCCCCTCGCCGAGACCAAGCTCCTTGGAGCTGCACATCATTCCCTCGCTCTCGACGCCGCGCAGCTTGCCGACCTTGATCTTGAAATCGCCGGGCATCACGGCACCGGGCTGGGCTAGCGGAACCTTGTCACCGACCTTGTAGTTCTTCGCTCCGCAGACGATCTGGCGCGGCGTACCACTGCCATCATCGACCTTGCAGACACTGAGACGGTCGGCATTCGGATGCTGGACCGACTCGAGGACCTGGGCCGCAACGACCTTGGGAATAGCGACTCCGGTCGACTCGATCGCGCCGACCTCAAGTCCCGCATCCGTCAGGATGCGGGCAATCTCTGCCGCCGATTTGTCCGTGCGGAGATACTCCCGCAACCAGGTAAGGGAAATCTTCATGCCGTGAAGCGGGAAAGGAAGCGGAGGTCGTTCTCGGTGAGCATCCTGATGTCAGAGACACCGGTAAGATTCATGGCAAGACGATCGAGACCGAAGCCGAAGGCAAATCCACTCACCTTCTCGGGATCGTAGACGGAATCGCCACGTTTGGCATTCACTTCCTCGAAGACGGCGGGATCGACCATGCCGCATCCGGCAAGCTCCATCCACTTGCCATCCAGTGCCTCGGTTCGGAGATCGATCTCGTAGCTCGGTTCGGTGAATGGGAAGAAGTGGGGACGGAAGCGGATCTCTGTTCCGGGTCCGAAGAGTTCGAGAAAGAAGAATTCGATTGTTCCTTTGAGATCAGCCAGGCTGACCCCGGGAGCGACATAGAGACCCTCCATCTGGGTGAACTGTGCAAGATGAGTGGCATCGACCTCATCCCTGCGGTAGGCGGACCCGGGAGCAATGATTCGGATCGGGGGTGGGTTCGCCACCATTGTGCGGACCTGGATCGAGGAGGTGTGCGTGCGTAGAAGTCTTCCGTCCGGAAGGTAAAAAGTGTCCTGCTCATTGCGGGCAGGATGATCGGCAGGCGTGTTCAGCGCATCGAAGCAGTGCCACTCGGTCTCGATGTCGGGCCCATCGGCAATCGCAAAGCCGAGCCTTCGGAAGATCTGCACCGCCCGGTCGACTAGGAGGGACAGTGGGTGGAGCGATCCGGCCTCGGCTCCGGTACCGGGAAGCGAAGTGTCGATTGTTGCCAATGCAGCGGCATCGGCCTCAGCGGTGAGAGTCGACTCCTTAGCGTCGAGGGCAGCCGTCACGGCTTCACGCAAATCGTTCAGGAGCTTTCCCATCACGGGACGCTCCTCCTTAGAAAGGGTACGCATCCCCTCGCTCAACAAAGAGACCGATCCGGTCTTGCCGAGAAAGCGGACACGTGATTCCTTCAGCCCTCCAGAATCAGACGCCTCCGCGATGGCGGAGAGCGCCTCAATACGGAGACTCTCGATACGGACTCCAAGCTGTGCGGGCTGATTTTCCACGGAACGTTCCGGGGGGAAAGCCCGCCAGTCAGCTTAAGCCGCTTTGGCCACCGAAGCCTTGGGAGACTTGGGCTTTGCCTCGAGGGCGGACTTGGCCTTGGCGACGATCTGGGCAAATGCACCCTCGTCCTGAATCGCGATGTCCGAGAGGACTTTGCGATCAAGAAGGATGTTGGCGGCCTTGAGACCTTCGATAAAGCGGTTGTAGCTCATGCCGTGAGTGCGGACAGCGGCGTTGAGACGCACGATCCAAAGGGAGCGGACATTCCTCTTGCGGGCCTTGCGATCGCGGTAAGCCCAATACTTGCCCTTCATGCGGGCGTCCTTCGCGTAACGGAAGAGTTTGGAACGGCGGCCTCGGTATCCCTTGGCCTCTACGATAACCCGCTTGCGACGTGCGCGACTTGCGGGAGAATTGGTTGCTCTTGGCATCTTTCATTCCCGGCGCTGTGACACGTCGGGCCTCATCGGGCAGGCTGTTTGTTTGATGTCGATCCGGGATCTCACCCGCCCGGGCAGACCGGGAAACTCCCGGCCAGATCCACGGATCGTATTGATGTTTTCTACCTGAGGCCTGTTGGCAGGTTCAGTTTGACACGACTGACGTCGGAGTCATGGACTAAGACCTGTTTGCCGAGCTTGCGCTTGCTTTTGGAGCTTTTGCACTCGAGTAAGTGACGGCGCCCGGCTTTCGACCGAACGACCTTGCCCGTGGCCGTTATTTTAAAACGTTTGGCCACGGATTTTTTGGTTTTGCTGCGGGCGATTGCTTTTGGCATGGGGCGTGGACAATTACAGAGTTAAGCTCACTTGGCAACAGGTAAGTGAGGAAAAAAGGTTTTTTATGCCGGGAGCAGAGAGAACCTTGCTAAGCCATTGGATCTCGTCGGGGCGAATTGACCACTATCCCTAACAGTCGAACCCGCTTATCCCTTACCCCCCTTTGAAGAAGGCGGGGCAGCGGGCACCTCTCCCTGCTGCGGCTTCGGAGCGCGGGATTTCTTGTGTTGCGGGGGTGACGGCATCGGGATCGGCTCGTTCTCTCCAGCGGAGGTAAGAGACAGCATCTCCTCAGCGGCTGTGCAGGTTCGGGCTGAGACGATCCCGTAGACAGCTTTGCCGTTGCCCGAGGTGAAGCCGTCGTAGTTATTGATACTGGAGACCTGAGCCACGACATTGCCGGCGGCATCCGTGACAGCCCCCCCACTGGAGCCGGGACAATACTCTGCCGTCACCTCGACATGTAGGGCTGGCTGGTGCTTCTCATCATAGCGGTCACGACTGATCCGGGCCACCTGCCCCGAGGTGAACATGTAGGCAAACCCATCCGGATGGCTCATACACCAAACCTGTTCGCCGGGCAGAACGCCTCCCCTCATCGGCAGCGTGGGAAGGTTCAGTCCTGGAGCGCTGACCAGGGCGGTGTCGGCGCGATCGCTTGCAGCAAGGATCTCCGTAATCGGGTAAACCCGCCCCTCTTCCGTGATCGCGACGGCCTGAGCCTCACGCATCATTCCGGAATCGATAGTCATGACGTGAAGCGAGGTGGAAATAATCCCCGGCGCGACCGCAAAACCAGTGGCGCCTATCATGAAATGCCACTTGCGGGAATGAGGTTCCTGATACCGGAGACCCAAAGCCACGGTGCTGTGCCGAAGCACATCGGCCAGCTCGGTAGGGGAGAGCGGCCGGGTCGAAACCGGCGCAAGCGGGGTCACTGGGTGACTCTTGGGCGCGGTTTTTGCCAGATCGGAGTAGTTCTTGAGGAGCCCCTCTTTGGCCAGTTGATCGACTTTTTTGCCGGCATCTTTCTCGAAAATCTCGTCATCGATAATGTAGCGCGGATGCTTGTCGGAGGTCGGGCCGATTGTTCCGGTCTGATCCTGGGCACTCAGTCCCGCACAGAGCAGGAGAAAAAGGGCCAACGGCTTCACGGGTGGCTGATCAGTCGACCAGCTGGTACCAGTTATTGCGCTGGCGAGGTGCGTAGCCAGCCTCTCGGATGAGCGTCTCGATCTCCTGAGACTCCAGACGGAAGTTTGTGCCGGCCTTGCTGACGACGTTCTCCTCCATCATGACGCTGCCGAAATCGTTCGCGCCGTAGCGAAGGGCCACTTGGCCGATCTTGGGCCCCTGGGTGACCCAGGAACTCTGTACATTGGTAATATTGTCGAGGTAGATGCGGGAGAGCGCCTGCATCCGCAGGTACTCGGCGGAACCTACGGGCTCAGCTTTCAGCTTTGTGTTGTCGGGCTGGAAGGTCCAGCAGATGAAGGCCGTGAATCCACCCGTCTCGTCCTGCTGGACGCGGAGACGGTCCAAGTGCTCGATCCTCTCCTCCAAGGTCTCGACGTGACCGAACATCATCGTCGCACTCGAGTTCAGCCCCATGCGATGGGCCACTTCCATGACCTTGAGCCACTGATCACTGTTGGCCTTGAGAGGTGCGATCCTTGTGCGGACGCGATCCACGAGAATCTCGCCGCCACCACCCGGAATGGAGCCGAGACCGGCCTCCTTGAAGCGACGGATCACCTCCTCAAGCGGCATCTTGAAGACCTCAGCGAAATGGGTGAACTCCGGCGGGCTGAATCCGTGGATGTTGACATGGGGATACTTTTCCCGGATGTGGGAGAGTAGATCCGTGTACCAGTCGATCGTGAGGGAGGGGTGATGACCTCCCTGCATCAAGATCTGAATGCCGCCTGCAGCCGTGAGTTCGTCCAACTTCTGGTCGATCTCGTCGAAGGAAATCACGTAGCTATCGACATCCTTCTCAGTGCGGTAAAAGGCGCAGAACTTGCAGTAGACGTTGCAAATGTTCGTATAGTTGATGTTCCGATCGATGATGTAGGTCACGACATTGTTTCCTTCACCGCCATGGGCCTCTGCCAGAGCCAGCTTCCTGCGGTGATCGGCAAGAGCTCCAAGCTCCTCAAGTGGCAACCTGTAAAGCTCGAGAGCCTCGACTGGAGTGATGCGCCCCCCCTCGATGACGCATTCAATCAGACTCTCGGATGCAACAGCTGTGATCATGGGAACAACTTAAAGGATGAGGGAGGAATTATGAAGGAGGAAACAAGTTCCTTTTTCCATCAGTGATGGCTTGGAGGTTGGGATGCACTACTAGGCCTGCAAGCGAAACTTTCTCAAATGATACTGCGAGGGCAGCAGAACTCAGCGGGACGCCAAAATCCCAAGCCCCCACTCCTACTCCAACTCGAAGTTGATATTTATCGTGTAGCCGCTTGATCCCCCCATTCCCTCCGGAACGGGGGCGATCTTGATCACCTTGCGGGCCGCCTCGAGGACAGACTGATCCATGACCGGATTACCACTCGGCTTGGCGAGCCCGAAGTCGCTGATCGTCCCATCTCGCTGGATCGTAATCTTGAGCACGGTGGAGAAGTCGTGCTTGTGCTCGGTCGGGATGGATGTCGGTTGCTCCCACTGGCTGAAGAATCGGTCGTGGATCAGCGTCTGGTAGGCATCGACCGTACTCGCGTCGGCTCCGTTACCTCCGGCACCGCCCGCCCCCGTTCCTCCCCCCTTGGAGGCTAGGAACGCATTCTTTGCGTCAGAATTTCCCTTCCCCTCGCCCTTTGCTGTGGAGGCTTTCTTCGTGTCGATGGAGCTCTTCTTGCCGCCCTCGGTCGACTTCTCAGCAGCGGCAGACTTGCGAGGATGATCCTCGTTGTTGTACTCCGCTTTCACAGACTTCGTTTGAGTTTTAACGGAGTCCTTCGGAGTTGATTTTGGAGAGGACTTGGGCTTCGGAGTAGCAGATGGCTTGGCCTTGGCGGCGGTATGTTTTGGAGAGGTCTTCGGTTTTGCTTTTCCTTTTGGGGAAGGCTTGGGAGTCGGGGACTTTTCGGGCTCGGGCTCGGGCGTTGGAGAGGGCTCGGGCGTTGGAGAGGGCGTCTCCTGCGGTGATGGAGTGGGGGTCGGCTTGGGAGTAGTTTTGGGCGTAGGTTTCGGGGTAGCCTTGGGGGTCGCTTTTGGGGAGGGCTTGGGAGTCGGAGAAGGTGATGGGGTGGCCTTTGGGGTTGGTGTCGGAGTCGGCGTGGGAGTGTGGTGCGCCAAGGAAATCTCCGATGGGGGTTCGGGAGTTTTCTTCTCCTCCTGATGGATGGGCGGGGGTGTCGGCGTTGTTTTTGATAGGGGCAACGGCCGTGGACGTGTCGCTTGATCAGGGATCTCCTCGGTCTGCTGATTCTCCTCGGGTGGATGCGGCACAGCCTCGGACGCACTCTCCTGAGGCGCAGAGAAGGAACCTGTCTCCATCCAAGTGAGTTGACCGGAGGGCTTCTTGACCGGCCGACCGAAGAACCAAATAAGCCCTCCGATCAGGAAGACATGGATGAGCGCAACAACGATGAGCGCCCTGCGAAAGCGGGGTTCTTGGCGGCTCATGTCTGCCTCCTTACTTGCCCGGTGAAGCTTGTCCCTGACCCGCCCCATCTGGCCGGGTCATGACGCCGACCTTGCTGATCCCCGCCTTGTGCAGGAGATCCATCACGCCGACAAAGTTCTGCACCGGAAGGTCGCGGTCAGGTCGCAGGACCACAGCCACACCGGGATGCTCCTGCTTGAGGGCAGCCATGCGGCTCTCCAGGTCAGCCGCAGTGATAACCTGTTCGTTGAGTTTGAGCACCTCATTACGATCGATGGAGACAGTCTGCACCTGAGCGGGGTTGATTTCCGTCTTCGCGGTCGAACTGCTAGGCACGATCAGGTCCATGCTGTTCTCCATCAGCGGTGTCGTGATCATGAAAATGATTAGCAGCACAAACGCCAGATCGAGCAGGGGCGTCACGTTCAGCTCGCTGAGCGTGTGAAGGGCGTTGCGGTCGGAGAATCGGCGCATGGCATGTTCCTCGAGTACTCCTCGTAATTCTAGGCGCCGTGCCCCCCATGACTCACATAGCGGTGCTCAATCTCACTGGAGAGTTCCGCAGCGAAATTGTCGCAGGAAACAATCATGCCCCTGACACTCGTGACCAGAAAGTTGTATCCGAACATTGCAGGGATGGCGACCAGCAGTCCCGTGACAGTCGTGATCAAGGCCCCGGAAACACCCGGAGCCATGGCGGCAAGACTTGCGCTTCCCGAGGCGGCAATGCCGCCGAAGGCATCCATCACACCCCAGACCGTGCCCAAGAGGCCGACGAACGGAGCTCCACTCACGGCCGTTGAGAGAATGATCATCTGGGACTCGAGCCGAAGAGAGGACTCTCCGACCGCACGCTCCATCGCAGCCTGCACTGAGCGCATCTGCGCGGGCGTGATCCGGTCGGCGTACTTCAGGCGTGATTTGAATGTTTCGTCGACCTCCGTTGAGCCTAACACCTGGAAGCAGAGTTCCTCGCAACCAGCCTGATAGATTTCATAGAGAGGGGATCCCTCGAACTCGAGACCCGTCTCGAAGATCGTGAGCGGCTCCCGATCGCGGTGGAAGAGAGCCATGAATCGGCCGGACTGGCTCTTGGCAAAACCGAGTTCGCGGATCTTGGTGATCATCACCGACCAGCTAAAAATGGACCCCACAAAGAGTACAAGGAGGACGATCTTTCCCTCGATCGTTGATTCGAGGAAGGCGTAGACGATACCGCTGCCGAGCAACATAGACATTGTTGACAGAATCACGGCGTAAGCCGGTCCGCCGCAAGATTAAAGAGGAGACTAAGGCTAATCCGAAGCTTGGATTTCATCAGGCGCTTCAACCTCCCCCATGAACTTTTCAATGATTTCGGCGTGTTCGGGAAAGAGATCCAAGAGGACCCCATGACCCGGCATTTCAAAATCGGCAAAGTCAAAGCCTGGCGACACTGTGCACCCCGCAAGAGTGAACCCTTCCCCCGATGGAAGCGAACGCGCTGCCTGCCAGACGCCAGAGGGCACCGTCTGCTGCGCGCGTTGGCCCGCGGGCAGATCTTTGCCCAGAACGATCTTTTCAAGAACTCCTTCCGGAGAGATCGTCAACAGCTCAAGAGGAGCCCCCATGTAGTGGTGCCACACCTCATCCGCTGCGACCCTGTGGAGGGCCGAAACCTTCCCCTTCGGGAGAAGGTAATAGATCGCCGTGCCCGCCGAACGCACCCGCCCATCAGCAAGAGTGACCCTGTCGGGCGATCGAAAGGTCTCCACATAGTAGCCCCCTTCGGGATGTGGAAGCAGGCTGAGTTTCTTAATGATTTCCGCGGACGTCGTATCAATTCCCATTTTTCCATGATGGGAATGCCCCGAAGAAGGACAAGTGAAATACGTGTGTCGGGCGATCCCTTGCGGCCATCCCTTCGGAATGTGGCTTTGCCACAAAGCGGACCGGTGGTTATCTATGCTAAATGAATCGTCGCGCCATCCTGCTCCCAACACTTATTCTGGTTGGGGCTCTATCCGGAGATCCATGTGAAGCTGCAGAGCAGGCGCCCCTGCTGACCAATGCTCCGGAAGTCACCGCTTCACAAGCTCCCCCTCAAATCCCTGCCAGCCCCGCGCCCTCAGGGAATCGCTACGATGTCCTGTCGAAAATGATCACCCCAATGGCGGGCGTCCTGCTGGGTGGCACTCAGACCACTGACCGTGCGTTAACCCTCAGGGCTACGGTGGGACAAGTCGCCGGTCGCCTTCCCCAAACGATCAAGGGGGCCTCCTTCAAGGCCATGATCCAATATCCCGGTCGGATCCGCATCGAGGCCCCTGTGCTTGGTGAGACCTTAACCATCTGCCGCAACGGGAATCAGGTCTGGGCATCACCAGGTTCCAAGATCCAGTTCCTGCTTTCCCAGTTCCAGCACAAGCCGACACCCAAGCCGAAGAACAGCACCCCTCTCCAACTCCCCTTCACCGCCCAGCAAGCCGTCCTGCTCCCGGCCCTCTTTCAACTCGAGCAAACCAGCGAAGTGGCCGACATCGGTGGCGTCCCTTGCCGGGTGGTTGCAGGAGGTCTGATGCCGGAAATTGCCAAGGCCTCCAACGCAGAGGACTTCACTGCAAAGCTCTGGATCTGCTCCGACTACACCCCGAAACGGATCGATATCAGGCGAAACGACTTCGCCATGTCGTTCCTGATCGAGGAGCTCACCTACGCCCCCTCTTTTCCCGCCTCCACCTGGCAGCCACCTCAGCATGTTCAAGACATC
Organism: Verrucomicrobiota bacterium; assembly: GCA_008933015.1. GTDB lineage: Bacteria > Verrucomicrobiota > Verrucomicrobiia > Chthoniobacterales > UBA6821 > UBA6821. Next base: position 18,992 of record WBXH01000021.1, read on the forward strand.
TATCGGTGCGATGCCTCCGATCTCGATCAACTGCTCTATGTCATGATGAACTCGCTTCAGATGAGTGCCGGCGACAAGCCATGGCTAAATGAAGCTGGGCCATCGGCACCCCTTCCCACAGGTCTACAGGGGCTCCAAGGGCTACCCAACAGTTCCCTTCCGGGCCCTATGAATTAAGCCGAGCAGATGGCTATGGCGGGACGGGCACGAGGGTGTTAGGTTCCTGCGCTCAAACCATCAGGCTTTATCCTGAGCCTTGCTCATCTTTTAGGTTTCAACCTTCTTCCTTTACAGCCCCATGGCCCTTCTCCAACTCCGTCAGGTTACCCTGCGCTACACCGATTTTCCCTTACTCGACCAGGTTGATCTCCAGATCGAACCGGGCGAGAGGGTCTGCCTGGTCGGGCGCAACGGGACCGGCAAGACCAGCATCATGCGGGTGATTGCAGGAGAGGAAAAACCGCAGGAGGGCGAGATCACCAAGCCCCCAGGAGTCGTCATCACCAGACTGCCGCAGGAAGTCCCGGACGGGATCACCGGCTCCGTTTACGAGGTGATCCATGCCGGTCTCCGCGTCGGCGGGACGGAAGAGGAGTGGGAGGCTGATGTCCGCGTGGAGGATCTGATGCAGGAGATGAGTCTCCCCGCCGAAAAGGAATTTCAGAGTCTCTCAGGAGGACTCAAGCGTCGCGTTCTGCTTGCCCGGGCGCTCGTGGGACAGCCTGATGTGCTCATGCTCGATGAGCCGACCAACCACCTCGACCTCGAGTCGATTCTTTGGCTGGAGTCCTTTTTGCTCAAGGTGAAGCCAACCCTCTTTTTTGTGACGCATGACCGGGCATTCCTCAGGAAACTCTCCACCCGCATCGTGGAGTTGGATCGAGGCAAACTCACCAGCTGGGCTTGTGATTACGAAACCTACCTTGAGCGCAAGACGGCTAACCTTGAGGCCGAGGTGAAGCAGTGGGCCGCCTTCGACAAGAAACTCGCTCAGGAGGAAGCCTGGCTCCGACAAGGCGTCAAGGCCCGCCGGACAAGGAACGAGGGACGTGTGCGGGCCCTGAAAGCCCTGCGGACAGAGCGGGGCAACCGACGCGAACGTCAGGGCAAGGCAAAGTTGGAAATCCAAGAGGGTGTTTCCTCCGGTCAGAAAGTCATCGAGGCAAAGAACATCTCTTTCCTCTATGGCGATCACCCCATCGTGAACGACTTCACAGCGACGCTTTGGAAGGGGGACAAAATCGGGATCATCGGACCGAACGGGAGCGGAAAGACCACCCTCCTTAAGCTGCTGCTCGACAAACTCACCCCGACCGAGGGGGAAGTGAAGCTGGGCACCCAATTACAGATCGTCTACCTTGACCAACTCCGAGATCAGATCGACGGAGAAAAGAGCCTCGGTCAGAACGTGGCAGGCGAGGCCGAGACTGTCACCTTCCAGGGACGTCCCGTCCATATCCATACCTATCTCAAGGACTTCCTCTTTCCCTCGGATCGCATCAGGATGCCGGCCAAGATGCTCTCTGGTGGCGAGCGCAACCGACTCCTTCTTGCCCGGTTATTTCTGCAGCCCGCGAACGTTCTCGTCCTCGATGAACCGACCAATGACCTTGATGCTGAGACCTTGGAGCTGCTTGAGGAGCTCCTTGTCGGCTACGAGGGGACGCTTCTACTGGTCTCGCATGACCGTGCCTTCCTCGACAATGTCGTGACGAGCACCTTTGTCTTTGAGGGGGAGGGTCGTATCAGCGAATACACGGGCGGCTACGAGGACTGGGTCCGCCAGCGCCACGAGTTGGATCGAGTGGCAGCGCTTCCAACAACGCCATCTCCTGTTGCCTCTGTAATGAAGCCTGGAAAATCGGAAAAAGTGCGCAAATTTCTCTACAGAGAGCAGAAAGAGCTGGATGAACTTCCCTCCAAGATTGAGGAACTCGAGGCCAAGCAGGCCGAGCTTTCCGAGCGGCTCGCAGACCCATCTCTCTACCAGAGCAAGGATGGCGCGTTCCAACGCGTGGAAAAGGAACTCACGGAACTCCAGCAGACCCTAGAGAAGACGATGGCCCGCTGGGAGGAACTCGAGGCCCTTAGAGTTGAACTAGGGGGTTAAGCGCCCGACTGAGCAAGAATTCGCAGGGAAGGCGGCGACTTGGAAAAGGCTTTTTGATTTTCCAGAGGGCAGTGTTACATTGCGCTCATCAGGATCTTCCGCCTCTCCATGCAGAAATCTCTCTTTCCAATCATCCCAGTGGCCCTTGCTATTCTCTGCATGTCAGCCACTTCCACACCCACCGCAAGCGCCTACTACTACGGGGGTGGGGGTTATTATCGTGGTGGCTATGGGGGCTATTACCATGGAGGTTGCTGGGGAGGGAACGGAGGCTGGTACGGCACTGGCATCCCGAATGGCTTGGGCTGGACCATGTTCGGACTCGGAGCAGCAGGAGCCGCGGCCGCCATCGCCGCCCCTTATGTTGCTCCTCCTGTCTATGCTGCACCAGCTCCGGTTGTGTATACGGCACCTGGCTATTACCAACCAGCACCCGAAGCAGCAGTCATCCAAGAGGTTCCAGCGTCGGCGTCAGCGGCTCCTCCCAATGACATGTTGAGCAAAGCTCAGGCCAAACTTGCGGGCCTCGGCTACTTCAAGGGGAACGTCGATGGATATTATGGGCCTCAGACGGCCCGTGCTGTGGAACAGTTTCAGGCCGACAACAATCTCCCGGTCAATGGCCGCCTTGACCTCAAAACCCTCTCCAGTCTGGGGATCTCGCTTTAGCTAAGCACCAAACTCCCCATCTTGTTTCTCACGGCGGGGGCGACTTGTTCGCCGAGGATCTGAATCGCTTCCAGCGCTTTGCGATGGGGAAGCGTTCCCGGGCTCATCTGGATGGTAATCCGGTTGATGCCACCGAGGACTTCGTTGTAGTGGAGGATCTTTTCCACCCCTTCCTGTGCATTACCGATGATGAGGGCTCCCTCCGGCCCGCACAGCGCATCGAAGTGGGAGCGTCGGATCGCGGGCCATCCCCGCTCTTTCCCGATCTGGCCAAACATCCGCTCGTACCCCGGGAAGTAATCATCCCTCGCCTCCTTGGTCGT
>WBXH01000022.1 GCA_008933015.1 Verrucomicrobiota bacterium
GGCGTCATGCGGGGGTTCATTCTTTCCCGATGCTCGACATCACGATCCTAGCCAGTGGTAGTAGCGGAAACGCAGCGCTGGTGAGGACGGAAACGACCTCCTTCCTTGTAGATGCCGGGCTAAGCACCAAGGAACTCACCCTTCGATTACACTCGTGTGGAGTCGAACCGAGGGATCTCTGCGGGATTCTCGTCACCCACGAGCATGGCGACCATACCAAGGGACTTGCCCAGTGGTCGAAGAGGCACGAAACACCGATCTTTTGCAACCGGCAGACAGCGCTCGTGCTGAGGGAGAAGGTTGTTGATTTCCAGGGGTGGAAAATCTTTGAATCCGGATCGGAATTTGAATTGGAAGGGGTGACTATTCGCTCTTTCCCAGTACCGCATGATGCGGTGGAACCGGTAGGATTTGTGATCCGGGAGCGGAGCCATTCTTTTGGCTTCCTCACCGACCTCGGCCATGCCACAACCCTTGTTGCTGAGTCACTGCGTGGGGTCGATGCCCTGCTGATTGAGGCCAACTACGATGAGGTCCTACTGCAAAACGATACCAAACGCCCCTGGTCCATCAAGCAGCGCATCCAGTCACGCCATGGGCATCTCTCCAACACCGATGCAGCGGAGACGGTTTCGAAAATTGTTCACGAGGGACTCAGCCATCTCCTACTCGGACACCTTAGCAGGGACTGCAATAGCGAAGACCTTGCCCTCGCCGCAATGAGTAGGATTCTTGAGAGCCGGTCAACACGACTCTCCTGCGCCGCGCAGGAATCGATCAGCCCGAGCATCCGATTGGGCTGAAACGTAATCTCAAGCTCCCAAACTGATACCAGCCAGTTTCATTAAGCTGACAATGAGAGGGCTTAACATGATGGAGAGCGCCACCAGCATAAAGAGCCCCAGAAAAGAGAAAACCAGGGAGGCGAGAAGGACCTTCCAGACACCGATCGATTGAGCCTGCTGGATCGCAACGACGCTGGCATAGGAATACCAACCGAGATAAACAAGAGTTGCCATTAACAGAAGGAGGATGCCCGCAGCACCGATACCGGGGATCAGATCCAAGACGATTGCTACCGCATTAAAACTCCCACAGAGGTAGCAGGTGACCCGAAAGGTTGTCTCAAAGGGCCTGTTTGCACCTCCAACCATACGAAGCGAAAGATGGAGGATGCCTGCGCCCAGAAAATTGGCCGCCACGGCAATGACAGGCCAGAGAAAGATATTACCGAGAAGCATGTACTCGATGAACTTTTTGCTGATCAAGGGCATCGAAAAGATGAAATTTGGCGAGAGTTCCTGAAATGCATGCAACTGCACTTGGAGGAGTTGAATTTTTGATTCGAACTCCTGGCCGCTCATCAGCAGCAGCCCAGCCAGAGAAAGCAGTCCGAAGAGCGTGTGCAGGGTCGTGTTGAGAAGGATCGTATAGAGCAGGGGACTCATTAGTCCCCCCGTGTGTTTAAGGGAGGAAAATGTTGCCGTAGGGCGGAACAAGACAGCTTTCAGGGTTTGGAAAATAGCGGGGATATATCCAATTGTGCCGCGCTCTTCCCATGCCGGCTCGGAGCCTTCCTCCTGGATCCTAGGGAAGTTTCCCAGGGAGGAATCTCCCTCACCGTCAACGGGAAGAAGCGAAGGCGGCGGAATCTCTATCTCCCACTGTGGAGCCATTTCTCCGAGAGACCTCCACTCAGACATTCCCTCCCGCCACGCCAAATCACCCGCCATGAATCGTCCGCTCAAGATGCCCTGACGGACATCTTCCTGAAAGAAGGATCCAAGGGACTGATGATTACGGGCAATATAAATTTTGGGCATTTCTCTAGTTTAAATGATGATCAGAAAGATAAGAAGGAGGAACCGTTGGAGGGTCATGTTCCTCGAGGGCCTCTTTTACCGATTATTATCCCGTCGCAACATCACCAGATAGAGCAAATTGCCCAGACCGGCAACAAAGGCTGCGACATAGGTCAGGGCGGCGGCGTTGAGCACGGCACTGACCCCCGCCACCTCGCTTCCCGGTTGGATGAAACCCATCTGCAGAAGGAGCGCCTTGGCTCGATGGGAGGCGTCGAACTCCACCGGCAGGGTGACAAGCTGAAATGCCATGAGTAGGGCGTAGCAGGCGATACCTAACGTGATCAGAGCGGACATGTGAAACAAGAATCCACCGATGATCACGAAGGGGAGAATCTGCGAGGCGAATTGGGTTGCGGGGATGATCTTCATCCTAAGATTCAGAGGAACATAGTTTTTCTGATGCTGGAGGGCATGACCGCATTCGTGAGCTGCCACTCCCAGAGCGGCAATCGAACGCCCATGGTAAATTGTGCTGGTGAGGCAAAGTTTTTTGCCAGAGGGGTCGTAATGGTCGCCCATCATCCCGTTCACCTCCTCGATCGTCACATCACGGATCCCAGCACCCTCGAGAAGAGTGAGCGCGACTTCTGATCCCGAAAGCCTTGAACTGGCTGGGATCTCCCCGAAGGTCTTCAACGCCGAGGAGACACGGAACTGAGCCCAAACCCCGAAAGTAAGAGGAACTACAATCAGGAGAATGTAGAGATTAAATATCATGTATCATGTCGTTGCCACTCTAACTCCCGACCCATGAGACACCAGTCTCCGTAAAACTGTACGCCAAAATGGGCTCCTTCCACGGGACTCACAGTTCAATCGGCTTGGGAGTACGACTCAGGAGCCTGTACCCCTTCGGAGTGATCAGTGCGACATCCTCGTGACGAACCCCACCAACCCCTGGAATATAAAGCCCCGGCTCGATCGTGAATATCTGACCCGACTTCAACTTCGTCGTCCCAAATCTCGGCTCCTCATGCAGTTCAAGTCCCAGACCATGGCCCGTGCCGTGAAAGAATCCACTCCAGCGCCCTCCTCGTCCTGCCCCATCATCTCCCACGCGCTCCGTGGGATACCCATTGTCTGAAAAAAACCGGGTTACTTCTCGATGGATGGCACCACCATCGGCTCCCGGCCGTAGCGATCCCAATGCTAATTTCTGACCAAGCAGGCAGACCTCCCAGAGCCTGCGCTGAGCCTCTGATGCCTTTCCCCTGACCACCGTTCGGGTCAGGTCGCCGTAGTAACCGCTTCCTGCGGCTCGAGGAAAGAGATCAAGGATAATCAACTGGTCCGCCTTGAGAGGGCCATGGCCGCGCTCGTGCGGGTCGCAGGCCTGCTCCCCGCAGGCGACGATTGAGTTGCCAGCGGGGATGCCGCCAGCACGGAGGATCGCTGCCTCGATTTCAATCCGTAACTTTTCAGATGTCAGTGCGGCACCTGCCCAATGGAGAACCTTACGAGGACCACGGGTCGAAGCACGAAGGACCTCATAGGCCCGCTCCATGCCCTTCTCGGTGATCCGTGTAGCCTCCGTCATCAAGGTGATCTCGTCCGGCGTCTTGATCTGGCGTTCCGGTCGAAACATACCTGCAACGGGCATCACCTCAATGCCATGCTCTTTCAAGTCACGCGCGAGTCCGAGTGGAAAATCGGCGGGCACCAGCGGACTAGCCCCACCACGCGCCTTCAAGAACGTGGCAATCACCGCTATCGACGTCGGTGCCTTGCCAGATTTCGACGCGATCTTTTTTGCTAAGGCGCTCGAGGAGGCGACCTCGTCCACCTGAGCCTCACTACAACCGCGGTCAAACTCCAGATCACTGAGCAGGATCGAGCTTCTTCCACGGCTCTCAAGATAAACAAATGGATCGGGCGCACGGAATCCCGTGGCGTGAAGCATATCGGCACCTCTCTCGCTCTCCGATATGATCAGCCGGGCCCTAGGATGCGAGGAGGTCTTTTTAGCCTGGGATCTTTTAGCCATGGTTCATCGATGCCTTGGATGGCTCTTCATGGAAAGAGGAAGATTTCCCGTTGCATCGAAAAAAGATCTTGCAGAAAGGCCCATTTTCCATAACCTCTCCCCTCCCTATGGCAAAGACTTCATGGCTTGAAAGAGATAAACGCAAACGCGAGACCGTCGCTAAGTGGGCGGAACTACGTGCTGAACTAAAGGCCAAGAAGGATTATAGCGGCTTGAGCCAGCTTCCCCGTAACGCAAGCCCGGTGCGCCTTACGAACCGATGCGTAATCTCAGGTCGTCGTCGTGCTTACCTTCGCCGTTTCAAGCTCTCTCGTATCACCTTCCGCGAACTTGCCACCAATGGCATGATTCCAGGGGTTACTAAGTCGAGTTGGTAATCAAAAAAATCGGCCAACTCCTCTTCATGAGAGGAGTTCCCTCGCTTCAGAAAGTCAAATAAAGGTGTGAACACTCGTTTTATCCTCATGGTGACCTCCTACTTGCCCCTCAAGGAGTTTTTTGTAACAACCGCAACTCCCGATAACCGAGCTGTTTGCCGGTTCGCCAACTGAGATCACCCATGCCGTTTGTCACTGCCATCCTGGCGGTGGCGGCAGGGGATCACGTCCACCTGCCAGCCATCCAACTTCCCGCCTCCCAATGGGAGTCACCCGAGGTAATCTTCCTGCGGCTTCTGGCCATTTTTGTGCTGGTCCTACTGAATGGATTTTTCGTCGCTTCCGAACTAGCCATCGTCAAGATCCGAGGAAGCCAGTTGGATACACTGATCGAGCAGGGTGATTCCCGTGCCCTGATCACAAAACACATCACCAACCACCTTGAGGCCTACATCTCGGCGACACAGTTGGGGATCACCCTGGCAAGTCTTGGGTTGGGCTGGTTGGGCGAGCCCTTCCTAGCGCACATGATCGAGCCGGCCTTCCTACTCATTGGCGTTAGTGCTCCCGGGGTCATCACGACGATCTCGTTCATCCTGGCTTTTTCACTGATTACCTTCCTCCACATCGTCCTGGGAGAACTTGCCCCGAAATCCCTGTCGATCCGCAAGCCGGTCGAGGTCGCCCTCTGGCTGAGTCCCCCCCTGAATCTTTTTTACACGGTGTTCAGGCCGATTATTGGCTTCCTCAACCGCTCCGCAAATTTCCTGCTCCGGCATGTGTTTCATGTCGAGCCGCCGGATGACTCCGAACGCGCCCTCACCAATGAGGAACTCCGGGTGATTCTTACCGAGAGCCGTGAAGCCGAAGAGGTCTCCCACTTGGGCGAGCAACTCGCCGTGAATGCGCTCGACCTCCGCCACAGGGTCGTGCGGGACATCATGACCCCTCGCAGCGAGGTGATCCTGCTGGACCTTGAGGAACCGTTCGACGGCGAACTCATCAAGGCCATCGAGTCGAGACATACCCGTTTCCCTCTCTGCAACGGGGCTCTCGACGAGTCTGTCGGGCTTGTTCACATCAAGGATCTCCTCAGGATGGTTCACTCGGAGAAAAAGGATCTCGAGGGTATCCAGCGTCCGATTCACCACGTCTCAGAAATGATGCCCCTGGAGAAACTCCTCAACTACTTCCTCGCCAAACATGCTCACTTGGCCATCGCAGTCGACGAATACGGAGGTGCTGTCGGGATCGTGACCCTCGATAACGTGCTTGAAGAACTTGTCGGATCGATCCATGACGAGTTCGACACCCACGAGGAGGAAATCACCAATATCCGTGATGGGGAGTTCAATGCCGAGGGGACCCTTGCCCTTCACGATCTTGCGGAGGAAACCGGGCTCAAGTTTGAAGAGACGGAGGTCAGTACCATTGGAGGCTATGTGACACAACATCTAGGCCATCTCCCGACCCGTGGAGAGAGCATGCTTATCGGTGACTACGTGGTCACCGTGACAAAAACAGACGGAAGGCGCATTCTTCAACTGAACTTTAAAAAACCCTCGGCCCCGGTTAGTGAGAGGTTGACTTAAGACCACCGGCCATCGGCGAGGGATTTTTCTCCCGAATTCACTCTCCGAACTCACGTTCCAACTTTCCTCACAGTACCGGCATCCCTTAGGATATCGGCATGTGGAAAACAGCCCATGAGCATATCCTTAGATTGACCGTCTATGAGCCGGGAAAGCCGGTTGAGGAATTGGCGCGTGATCTTGGTCTCCAGGAGGAGGAAATCATCAAGCTGGCCTCAAATGAAAATCCGCTCGGTCCATCGCCAATGGCGCTGGATGCAATGCGTAAAACCCTTGAGCGGGCCCATTTCTACCCAGATGGCGGAGGCTATGAACTCCGTGGTGCGGTCGCCAAAACGCTGGGGGTTGAGCGTGAAAATATCGTTCTCGGTAATGGATCCAACGAGATCATCGAATTCATAGGTCACGCTTTCCTAGGCCTTGGGGACGAGGTCGTGGTGGCTTGTCACTCCTTTGCTGTCTATAAGCTGATGGCACAACTTTTTGGAGCCGATACGGTGGAGGTCCCGGATCCCGCCTTCACGGCCGATCTCGACGCGATGCTTGCCGCCATCACGCCAAAAACGCGTGCAGTATTCATCGCCAACCCTAATAACCCGACCGGTACGATGGTCGGTCAGGAGGCGATCGATCGCTTCATGGCCGCGGTTCCCGACCATGTGCTGGTGGTCTTTGACGAGGCCTACCACGAGTTCCTTGATAAGGCGCCCGATGTGCTTCCATATGTCCGCTCAGGGCGGAATGTCGTCGTGATGCGCACCTTCTCCAAGATCATGGGTCTCGCCAATCTTCGTATTGGTTACGGCATCACCACTCCCGAGATCGCAGCCGTACTCCAACGCACGCGGCAGCCCTTCAATGCGAATGGTATCGCGCAGGCCGGAGCGCTCGCAGGACTGCTCGACGAGGATCACATGATCCGGACACGTGAGTTGACCGATGAGGGACGGGCGTACCTCGAACGGGAGTTTCAAACGATGGGCCTCGAGTTTGTGCCGAGCTTCGCTAACTTCGTGCTCGTGAAGGTAGGTGATGGGAAGCTGGTCTTTGACGCCATGCTCCGCAAGGGGATCATCCTTCGCGCCATGGGAAGCTACGGGTTGCCCGAGTGGATCAGGATCTCCGTCGGCACAATGGATCAGAACCGCCGCTGCATTGCTGAGCTTAAAAAACTAGCTGAGACTGGAATTGTCTCTACCAACGGCTAGTCGTGCAGGAGACTATTACAGCCCAGGCCACACCTGCTGGTGAGGGAGCCCTTGCCGTGATCCGGATCAGCGGAACGGGAGCCCTTGCTGTCGCCGATAAAATCTTCCACGGAACACATCGGCCTTCCAGTGTGGAGGAGCGAAAGGTGATCTTGGGACGCATCGTCGGGAATAATCAAGAAGTGATCGACGAGGTGCTCCTCACCGTCTTCCATAATCCGCGGAGCTATACAGGGGAGGATCTTGTCGAGATCAGCGGGCACGGAGGCGCTGTGGTCACATCGCGTGTCCTGGCTGCAACCCTTGCCGCCGGTGCCAGGATGGCACGACCGGGCGAGTTCACGGAACGTGCTTTCCTGAATGGAAAGCTGGATCTGACACAGGCCGAGGCGGTCATGGATCTGATCAGCGCGCAAACACCACGGGCCGCACACGCCGCAGTGCTCCAGCTTGAGGGGCGTTTGGGCTCGGAGATCCGAATGTTGAGGGAGGAACTTCTCGAATGTGTGGCGCACCTAGAGGCCTTCATTGATTTTCCCGAAGAGGGCATCGATCCCGAGAGTGGCGCCGTTCTCCTGAATCGGATGGAAGGAATCGCCGCCCACATCGATCGCCTGCTAGTGACTGCCACTGAGGGAATTCTCCTGCGCGACGGGATCACAATCGCGCTCTGTGGCGCTCCGAATGCAGGGAAATCGAGCCTAATGAACCGCCTTCTCGGAGTGGAGCGCTCCATCGTCAACGCCGCTCCTGGAACGACCCGTGATACCATCGAGGCGAGTGCAAGTCTCGGAGGTTATCCCTTCCGGATCATTGATACTGCAGGCCTCAGGGAGACTGCCGATCCGATTGAACGGGAGGGGGTGCAACGCGCCCGCAAAGCTGCGGAAGATGCCGATCTCCGAATCCATTTGGTCGATGCCTCCACAATGAAAACCACCGTTCAGCCACTTTTTGAAGATGAACTACTTATCATCAACAAGATGGATCTTGTCGATGGCAGCGCGGACCTTCCACCTCCACCTCTTTCTCAGGAAAGCCTCCTGATTTCGTGCAAGACCGGCGAAGGGATCGGAGAACTGGTAGAAAAAATCCTACGGAGAGTAACTAGTCGCTCTGAGTCGGAAGCAACGCTCCACGGCGCCTCCATCAGCTCTCGCCATCGTGACTGCTTGGAGCGCGCCATGACGGCACTGAGGGAGGCAATCAGGCTTCTTGCTGCAGGGGAACCTCCGGAGTTGCTCGCCGTTGAATTGCGCAGTTCACTCGCTGCCGTGGGGCAGATTGTCGGGGATGCCGGACCTGAGGAAATCCTAGGCAAGATCTTCAGTAGCTTCTGTATCGGAAAATAGCTGCACCAGAGGCCCTTTGCATCCTTACCTTTTGTCGCGATGTCCCTTTCCTGATTTTCTATTTATCTAAATAGCTTTTTCCCATGGATTTTTATTCCCGCTTTCTACGGCCGATCTTTTTCTCGCTCAATGCGGAGGAAGCACACGATGCTGTGATGAGTCTTCTCCAGTCAGGCTCCCGCTATCCGGGGATCATTCGCATAATGGCTGGACCACAGATCCCTCCAAACCAGCGAAAAGTGGCTGGCATCAACTTCCCCACCCCGATCGGATTGGCTGCCGGTATGGATAAGAACGGCATCGCGCTCCCGGCTTGGGAAGCACTTGGTTTCGGCTTTGTGGAAGTGGGAACGATTACTGCCCTGCCTCAGCACGGCAACCCGAAGCCCCGACTCTTTCGCTTTGCCGATCAGGAGGCATTGATCAATCGCCTCGGATTCAATAACGAGGGGGTCGAAGCCGTGGCTTCACGACTTGAGGGATTGCGTTCTTCCGGAAACTGGCCCGGCATCCCAGTGGGTCTCAATATCGGCAAGTCCAAGGTGACACCGGCAGGGGCAGCTCATCTTGATTATCTTGCCTCATTCAAGCGCTTAAAGGGACTTGAAGATTACTTTGTGATCAACGTCAGTTCGCCCAATACCCCGGGCCTCCGTGATCTCCAGTCCACGGAGGCACTGGGAAGGATCATCCGTACGCTCCGCGACTGGGAGGGAACACCGAGCAAGCCGCTTTTCGTGAAGGTCGCGCCCGATCTTGCGGAGGAGGATCTTGTGGAGATCGTCAAGCTCGCTGAGGAAGAGGAACTTGCGGGTCTGATTGCTACCAACACGACACTCGATCATTCAGCCATTCCCGATGACCAGCAACAGCAAGGGGGGCTCAGTGGGAAGCCCGTGAGACTCCGATCCCTGCGGGCACTCCAGATTATCAGGCAACACTCAAAGCTTCCGGTGATCGCCTGCGGTGGTATCAGTGACGGGGCTTCGGCACAAGAGCGGATGGAGGCTGGAGCGGATCTCCTCCAAGTTTACACCTCTTTTATCTACCAGGGGCCGGCACTGTTGAGAAAACTCTCCAAAGTTACATTAATTTGAAAGATTCGGCGGATTATCTTCAGCCCTCGGTCTTCAGCCTTTAGCCTTTTCCCATATGTCCCACGCACCCGATACCACTCTCCTCCTAGGCCACTCGCCAGATCCCGACGATGCATTCATGTTCTACGCAATGGCGGCCGATAAGATCGACCTCATGGGGTATCGCTTCGAGCATACCCTTCAGGATATCCAGACCCTGAATGAGCGGGCCATTCGTGGGGAACTCCATCTCTCCGCCGTCTCCATCCATGCCTATGCCTACTTGCTCGACTCATACGCCCTACTGCCATGCGGGGCCAGCATGGGCGATGGCTATGGCCCCATGTTTGTCTGCCTCCAAGGCCAGGGCCTTGCCGTGGATGCCTCCGAGGAGAAAAAGAAGACCTGGCTTCGTTCCAAGAAGATCGCCGTCCCCGGTCTCATGACGAGCGCCTATCTTAGCGCCCAGCTTTACTTAGGCAAGGAGTTCAACCATATCGTGGTTCCGTTTGATGAGATCTTCGAGGCGATCCGCTCCGGAAGTGTCGATATCGGACTGATCATTCACGAAGGGCAGCTCACCTATGCCCAAGAGGGATTTGAAAAGGTGGCCGACATGGGGGAGTGGTTCAAGGGTGAGTCAGGCCTACCTCTTCCTCTCGGCGGGAATGTCATCCGGAAGGACTTTACTCAGCAGCAACGGAGAGAACTCAATACCATCATGAAAGAGAGTATTCGCTACGGCTTGGAGCATCGCCGTGCGGCCGTTGATCACAGCATGGCCCATGCGCGAGGCATGGAGGTGCCACTTGCCGATGAATTCATCGGCATGTACGTGAACAACTATACCCTCGACTACGGGGATAGTGGACGCGCTGCCATCAGGGAGTTCCTAGGTAGAGCTGCGGATCAGGGACTGGTGCCACGGCTTGATAAACTTGAGTTTGTCAGCTGAGTGTACTGATCATTCCGTCAGTCGCCGCAGAGAAAAGAATACCAAGGCGCTCTTAATTTTTTAAATCCTTGGGAGTCAACCCCTCAACCGAATAAGAGTTGAAAGGCTAATTCGCTTTGATCGTGAAAGTCGTGCTGGCAGACTGGAAATTACTCGTTCCAGACTGAAGTGCCGTCACACTGATCGTACCCTTACCTGTTGGTTTGAGAACGTTGCCGGTCAAGGTTGCGGGCCCACTCTTCAGATTGAAGGTTACCGGTAGTCCCGAGGAACTCGAGGCGTAAAGAGTCACACTACCATTCGCAACATAGGTAATGGTACTCGGTACCGAGACCGTGATTTTCTGGGTGGCCTGATTCACCGCGAGTGACTGGGTTACTGAGTTTGCTGCACTATAGTTGTCATTGCCCGGCTGACTAGCTGTGATACTAGCACTTCCTGAACTCAATATCGTCACGATATTACCCGCGATGGCAATATTGGTGGATGAGGTGCTGTAAGTCACAGGCAAGCCGCTGCTTGATGTAGCTGTAAGGCTGAACGACTGGGAGCCGCAGCTTTGCGCGGAAAGTTTACCAAAGGTGACGGTCTGTGGAGCTTGATTAACAACGAACGAAGTCGTCACTTCGGGTGCTTTACTGTAATTGGCATTACCAGACTGATCAGCTGCAAGGGTCACGGGACCAACCCCGGTGATCGTGACCGTGTTGCCGGTGATCGTTGCGGGTCCGGACAGCACAGAAAGAGTCACGGGCAACTTGGAGCTAGAGGCTGGCACTTTGACTGTGAGAGGAGCCGATCCATAGGTCATCGCTGAGATCGCGCCAAGGGCACCGATAGTCTGACTGGATTGGGCTACGTTGAAGCTCGTAGTCATTTGAGCTGCTGGTCCGTAGGTTGCCGTACCAGACTGATTGGCCGCTAGCGTCACTAATCCCGCTCCAGTCACGGTGACATTCGTTCCCTTGATCGTTGCTGGCCCCGAGAGCACCGAAAGACTAACAGGCAGGCCTGTGGGGTTGTTGCTTCCATCGACAGAAACCGGTAGTGCCACCCCAAAAGGAGCAACTCCATAAGTTTGTCCCGTCACGCTGAATGCACCCACAAGCGACTGGTTGAGTTGACCCACGGAGAATGAGGTCGTTACTGCCTTGGCCGCCTGATAATTTGCTGTCGCCGATTGTGTGGCCGAGAGCACAACGATTCCGTTGCCTGTTAGGGTGATCATGTTGTTGGTGATCGTCGCGGGGCCACTCATAACCGTGACGTTCACGGGATTATTCGTGTTGCTAGAGAGCGGGGGCGTGATGGCAAAGGGTTGTACGCTCAAGAAATTGGTGGTGATATTTTGGATATTCTGGAATTGCTGCAGAACTTGGGATGCGGGGCTGATCACCAGCGTGCCTGTGACCTGCGGGGCCGACGAATAGTTGGCATTGGCCGAAGCATTGGCAGCCAGCACAATGGATCCGGCACCGGTGACGGTAAGGTTATTATTTTCATCAATGGAGCCAGGCCCAGAGGCAACGGAGAGTGTCACGGGAAGGCCCGAAGAACTTACGGGAGGCGTGATGGGAATCATGAGATTAGGCGCATAAGCCTGAGTTCCTGGGGATACTAATGTTGAGATTGTCTGTGTCGCTTTCTGGACGACAAACGATGTGGTTACCTCGGGGGCTGCTGTGTAGTTACCATTTCCAGCCTGATCCGCTGCTACCGTCACGGTTCCAGCTCCGGTGACGTTGATTGTATTACCCGTGACATTGGCTGGCCCCGAAAGCACCGAGAGCGTCACCTGTAGACCGGAAGTCGCCTTGGGTAGGGCCACACTGATTGGACTGACACCGTAGGTTTTGGTAGGGATAGTGGCCAATGGAGCTATGGTCTGACCTGCAGGGTTGACTACGAAGGTGGTCGTGACCTCCTGGGCAGCAGGATAATTGCTATTTCCAGCTTGATCAGCTGCTATCGTCACGGTTCCCGCTCCGGTTATGGTGATCGTATTACCCGAGATGGTGGCCGGTCCCGAGAGTATTGAGAGGCTTACCGGAAGGCCCGAACTGGCCACTGGGGCAGTTACCTTGAAGGGCTTCACCCCATAGCTGACATTTCCAATAGGGGGAAACGGAGCAATGGAATTATTTCCCTGCGTCACATTGAAAGTTGCTGTTGTCTGAACTGGACCATAAGTCTTATTGCCAGCTTGCGTTGCGGCCAAAACGACTTGGCCAACACCAGTCAGCGTGACCGTGGTGCCTGATACAGTAGCTGGTCCTGAAACAACTGAGAGTGTGACCGGTAACGATGAGGAAGCTGTCGGCAGGGTCACCATCAAAGATCCTGCATCCAGTGACTGATCAGATACCCCGACGATTCCTCCGCTCAATGTTTGATTTGATTTGCCCACGGAGAAGCTCGTAGTGACGGAAGCAGATGCCAGATAGTTGGCTGTCGCAGGTTGATTGGCCGAGAGCACGACCACGCCATTGCCCGTTACTGTCAGCACGTTGTTGTTAATCTTTGCGGGGCCGCTCTTGACCGAGACAACCACGGAGTTCGTTGAACTCGAGAGCGGTGGGGTGATCGGAAATGGTTGCACCGTTGTGTAATCCGAAACGATATTCGAAATTGCCTGGAATGGCTGCAGAACCTGAGGCGCCGCGTTGACCGTTACACTGGCCAGCATTTGAGGTGCGGGGGCGACATTATCGTTACCCGACTGATTCGCCGCGAGAGTGATAATCCCTGATCCGGTAGGGGTGATCGTATTGCCGGAAATTGTTGCTGATCCGGAAACGACACCGAGCGTGACCGGAAGGCCCGAACTAGCCGCTGGGGGAGCTATAGTAAACGGAACTCCGAATGTTTGGGCCGAGATCGCGGCGAAGGGTGAAATCGTCTGCGATGTGTTATTAACCAAGAACGTCACGGTTTGCTGGGTAGCCGCGGAGTAGTTGCTGCTTCCAGTCTGATCGGCAGCTAGTGTCACCTGTCCGACTCCAGTCAGTGTGACGCTATTTCCAATGACCACGGCAGGTCCTGAGAGGACCGAGAGTGTGACGGGCAAGCCCGAACTTGCAGTGGGTACGGCCACGTTGAATGGAGCCCCACCGGAGACCTTGGAGGAAATCGGCGCAAAGCTTCCGATCGTCTGAGCCGCTGGACTGACAGTGAATGAAGTGATCACCTCTTGGGCTGCTGGATAGTTTGCATTACCAGGTTGATCGGCGGCCACGGTTACCGACCCTGCGCCCGTGATGGTGATCGTATTGCCCGTAATGATGGCAGGCCCTGAGAGGACCGAGAGTGTCACAGGGAGGCCGGAACTTGCAGCAGGAGCTGCCACATTAAATGGTTTCACTCCATAGTTCACGTTTCCAATCGGTGAGAAAGGCGTAATATTGTTGCTGCCTTGGCTGACGCTGAAAGTTGCATTGGTCTGGATAGGACCATAGGTTGCGCTTCCTGACTGCGTGGCTGCCAGGGTCACAGCGCCGACGCCTGTGAGTGTCACTGTGGTTCCGGAAACGGTGGCCGGCCCGGAAATGACGGAGAGAGTAACAGGAAGCGTTGAGGAGGCTGTTGGCAGGGTCACGTTGAAAGGAGCTGCCCCAAAAGTCTGATTGGAAACTCCTGCAATGGGGCCACTTAGGGTCTGGATTGCCTTCCCTACCGAGAAGCTTGTCGTGACAGGCGTAGCAGCCAGATAATTGGCATTACCCGCTTGGCTAGCCGAGAGCGTGACCACGCCATTGCCCGTCATGGTGACGATGTTGTTCGAAAGTGTCGCTGGTCCGCTAGCCACAGTTACAACAACTGGATTGTTCGTGTTGCTGGATGCGGGTGGGGTAACCACGATCCCATTCGATAGTGTGGTGTAATCTTCGGCCACACTTGCGACGGGTGTGAACGCAGAAAGAACCTGCTGCGCCTGTTTGACGCTTACGTTGGCCGTGACTTGCGTTGCGGCGGCATAGTTGTTGGTGCCCGATTGATTTGCTGCAACTGTAATCAGCCCAACCCCGTTTGGGGTAATCGTATTACTTAAGATCGACGCTGGTCCTGAGAGGATGGAAAGCGTGACAGGCAAGCCCGCACTAGAGGTTGGCGGAACTATGGTGAAGGGTTGCCCGAAGCTCTGTGATGGAATCGGCGCAAACGCTGAGAGCATCTGTGCCGCCGGATTTACCTGAAAAGTGGTGGTCACTTCTGTGGCGCGATTGTAATTGGTATTTCCCGCTTGGTTGGCGGCGATCGTGACAGTTCCAGCGCCGGTAACCGTGAGCGTATTACCCGCAATCGTTGCTGGACCGGAAGGGACCAGGGTTACCGGCAAGCCAGAACTTGCTTTGGGAATGGTGATGGCGAATGGGGCGTCACCATACATCTTGGACTGAAGGGAAGCGAATGGGGCAATGGTTTGCGAGGCGGGCGCGATTTGGACCGTTGTTGATACAGGTGTCGCCGCAAGGCAGTTCGAACTTCCCGACTGACTGGCCGACAAGGTGACGATTCCAGTTCCGGTCGGAGTGATCAGGTTCCCGGCGATCGTTGCAGGCCCAGAAACTGAAAGTCTAACGGGAAGGCCTGAGGTGGCGATTGGCGAAGCCACGGTGAAAGGGGTGCCGTAGGTTTGGGTGGGAATGGTTGCGAATGACGCAATAGTCTGAGAGGTGACGGTGATTGTATTGGTGACGGGCGTTGCGTTTGCGTACTGATTATTTCCGTTTTGACTGGCAACAAGCGTCACCGTTCCCGCACCGGAGAAAGTAAGGGTGTTGTTGCCAATACTGGCAATGGTGCTTCCAGTAAGGAATGTGTAGGTGATCGGAAGACCGGCCGAACTTGTTCCATTAAGATTGAATACCCCTGCAGTGCTTCCGGAATATGTCGGGCTGAATATAATGCTTTGCGAAGAGAGAAGATTTGCTTCGAATCCGTGCGTGAGGTCGTAGTTGTCGATATAAGTTCCGAAAACAGTGTTTCCGGAAATGCCGTTGACTGTGGTGCCCGAAGAACCATCGGTTGAACCACCAGACTGAGCCTGTGGCTCTTCGAGTATCGTGTAGTTGGAGCCATCATAGGCGAACCAATGGGTAAGTGAATTCGTATCAACATAGGTGCCGATCACCGTGTTGGCTGAACCAGAGAGGTAATTCATGCTAGATATCCCGCCCGAAGAGTCATCGGGGCCGGTGACTGTAACGTACTTGCCGCCGTCCGTTGTCAGAAATCCGTAAAGATTTCCGGTGCTCTGATTCGTTGCTGCGGGATCATTATCCGTGTCGTAAAAGGTACCGGCGATCAGATTACCCGAAATCACATCGAGACTATTGATCCCGACACCATTGGTCCCATAAGGACCCATGATGGTGGTCTTGCCTGTTCCAATAAACCCGTAGGTATTTCCGGTGTTTGGGTCGGAATAGGTGCCGACAATGTTGCCGGCGGCGATACCATTTACCGTGAGAAGGCCCGTATTGGTTCCCCCCGGTCCAGGAACGGCTTTGTTATTTAGAAAGCCAAAAGTATTACCCGAACTCGGATCGGTATAAGTACCAACCACCGATGTGCCAGAAACTCCGTTCACGGAGATAATACCCCCGTTCATGCCGGCAGGACCTTGGATCGTCGTGTAACTGGATCCCCCGTTAAGAGTGAGATAGGCGTACGTATTTCCGGAACTAGGATCACTAAAAGTTCCCGCTACAGACGTTCCGTTGATCGCATCAACCGTCAAAATGCCGGCATTTGTTCCGGCGGGGCCAAGCAGTTGGATGTAGTTGACACCATCAGGTGTAAGAAAGCCAAAGGTGTAACCTGCGTTCGTGTCAAAATAAGTTCCCACCGCATTCGTTGTTGAAAAACCGTACAAGGTGGTGGCGGCCGTCGAGGGATCGCTATTGGGTGATGGGATGGATAGGCAGTCGCCATTGAGAAGCAGGAAGTTATTCGTAAACCCATTGGTATCCACGAAATAGCCAAGGGATCCAGCCGCTGAGAGCGCCGTGATGGAAGTGCCTGTCGGAGGCCCATCGACGGTCATGTACTGATCGACACCAATAGTATTCGTACCGATAGTGACAGGTGAGAAGAAGTTGTGAGGGTTACCCATCCCATCAAAAAATACTCCTGAAATTCCACCGGCAAAAACATTGGTAATGGTTAGGCTAGAGGCTGTCTCGTTGGTGGGCCCTAGTACCGGCACATAAGTGGCTGACTTATTGCCGATCAGCGCTATGAATCCCCACGTGTTATTATTGCTATCATTGTAATTGCCAACCACAGAGCTACCCAAGGAGCCGACGACATTGTATAATCCTGTAGAATTCGTTGGGCCATAAAGACTAAAGTAGTTAATCCCATTGTTGTCTGGCTGGAAGGAGGCAAGAAAGGCCGCATTCTGTCCGCTGGTCGTGACGTAGGAACCGAGCGCAGAAAGTCCTGCTGGCGCAATCAACATCACGGAGTTGTTCGATGCATCGGAGGGACCATTGACCGGTATCGCTGCACCGGCAGAGTTAGAGATTAAAGCCGAAAGGAATCCCGATCCATCCGATCCATTAGTGGAATAGGTTCCCAAAACCATGGAGGAGTCGGTAGTGATCCCCAAGAGTGCCGTCACGCCTTTCTCATTTCCACTGGGGCCTGAAACAATAATGTTATTCGAACCATCTGGCGTGATGAACCCGAAACTTCCGCTACCTGAGTTGGTGGTGTAAGTTCCGAAAAGGAGGTTGTTGCTCAAGGCAACTCCTGAGATCAAGATGGAACCAGGATCTGCTCCTGCGATGGAAAGGATTGTGGAGCTAGAAGGTGCGCTGCTAACGGTGAAAAATGCGTCTGAATTGCTGCCGGTATTTCCGAAAATCGTTATCCCGGAAATCCCAAGAATCGATGTTACCCCCATTCCGGAAGGGTCAATTGTGCTGAAATTCGTCCCATCGGGAGTAAAAAAGCCATAATTCAGGGAATTGACATCGGTAAAATTTCCGACAATGCCTCCCGCCGTTGAAGCTCCCACGGCGACTGTTCCGGGGATGGTTGCATTAGGGTTATCCAGAATCGTGTAATTCGTGCCGTCGTAAGTGAAACTGAATGTGTTATTTCGGGCATCTGTGTAAGAGCCGACCACCATCTGCC
Organism: Verrucomicrobiota bacterium; assembly: GCA_008933015.1. Classification (GTDB taxonomy): domain Bacteria; phylum Verrucomicrobiota; class Verrucomicrobiia; order Chthoniobacterales; family UBA6821; genus UBA6821. The sequence continues at coordinate 17,553 of WBXH01000022.1, forward strand.
CAGTAGCCCCGAGAACCTGCGTGGAAGGCGCGCCGATTGAGGAAAGCGGATCATCCAAGGTAGTGTAGAAGAAGTCGGCCTTGGCAACGCTCGTGAAGGCGAGAAGGGCTGCAGTCAGCAGATAAAGAGCACTTTGCTTCCCCTCGAAGAGGGAGTTTTGGTTTTTATTCATGAAAATATGAAATGAGAATAATACCTTCTCCAAGGTAGCCAGATTGCTTGGGTGCACAAATGTTTTGTGTTACAAAATTTACTTACATTCAACCCCTCATTTTTATAATTAAAATTTGTTTTTTCATAGTATCAATTTCCTAACATTCCCTAAAATTCAGACACCTCAGAAACATTCCGCCACATAAGCAGAATTTTTCTATCCTAGGCTATGGTCGGGTAGCCATAGCTTTACTTGCGCTCCGCCGTTTTCTAACTTGCAGGGGGAGGCCCTCCCACACAACCTCTTCATCCAATGAAGACTCTGCTCATTACCGGTGCTTCCACCGGATTCGGACGCTCCCTCACTGAAGAGGCACTCCAGCGCGGACACCAAGTTGCACTGGCCGTCCGAAACCCCGAAGCCGTTGCCGATCTGGTCGCCAAGCACCCTGAAAGGGCTTTGGCCATCCACTTTGACCTGACAAAGCCTGCAGATGCCTTCCGTGCGATCAATGAAACCATTGAAAAATTTGGTGCGATCGACATGTTAATCAATAACGCTGGCTACGGACTGCTCGCTTCCTTAGAGGAGACAACAGACGCGCAACTCGAGCGTAATCTTGAGACGAACTTTACCGGCCCTCTCCGTCTGATCCGTGCTGTGATACCGGTGATGAGGGAACAAAAATCAGGCCACATCGTGAATCTCTCGGCCATAGCAGCCTACGCCAATCATGCAGGTTTTGCCGTCTATGGGGGTGCGAAGGCGGCCTTAGATGCTGCGTGTGATGCCGCTGCCCAGGATGTGGCTCCTTATGGCATCAAGTTCACCTCGGTCGTACCGGGGCCCTTCCGGACCGATTTCATCGGGAGATCCTTGGAACACTCCCCACGGATGCCGGCCTACGAAGCTACGGTAGGCAAATTCAGTGCTTTCTTGGAGAAGATGAATGGGCGTCAACCAGGGGATCCTGACAAGGCTGCCAGAGCAATACTCGACCTTCTTAATGCAGAAAAACCTCCGTTCCGTCTCCTTCTCGGAGGTTACGCCTACACGATGTTTGCAAAAAAACTGGCCTCCCAGGAGGCCGAGATGAAAGCATGGAAAGAAGTTGGTCTGCCGACGGATTTCCCCCCAGGAGAGTAAACAAATCCGGTCAACGCCGAACTCAGGGACGTCGACGGACCGGGATGCCGTGGGAGGCAAGTTCACGCTTTACATCCCCGACCGTGTAATGGCCGAAGTGAAAGATACTGGCCGCCAGGACCGCGTCGGCCTTGCCCAATGTAAGAACCTCGGCCATGTGTCCGATATCACCCGCTCCACCGCTGGCGATCACGGGGACACCGACCGCACCGCTGACCGCTGCGGTGAGCGCTAGATCGTACCCTGCCTTCGTTCCATCGGAGTCCATGCTCGTGAGCAGGATCTCTCCGGCTCCACGCCTGGCCACCTCGACAGCCCAATCAACTGCCTGCCATCGCGTCGGTCTCCTTCCGCCATGGGTGTGGACAATCCAGCCTCCCTGACCATCACGACGGGCGTCGATGGCCACCACCACGCACTGGGATCCAAAGCCTTCTGCGGAGGAGTTGACGAGATTAGGGTCATCGAGGGCAGCCGTATTCATGCTTACCTTGTCGGCCCCGGCAAGAAGCATGGCCCTGACATCGGCAACCTTGCGGATGCCCCCGCCAACAGTCAGCGGCATGAAACAGGCATCGGCCGTTTTCTCCACGACCTCCCTCATGGTGGCACGGCCCTCATGGGAGGCAGTGATATCGAGGAAAACAAGTTCATCGGCTCCTTGGGCGTCATAGGCCCGCGCACATTCGACAGGGTCGCCAGCGTCACGGATATTCTCGAACTTGGTGCCTTTCACAACACGTCCTCCGTCGACGTCGAGGCAAGGGATGATTCTTTTGCAAAGCATGTAATATTTTACGATACCTGCCGTGCCCCCGTGATCAAAAGCGAAAAGGTAATCAGGTGAATGAGATTGCGCAGTGGCCTCCCTTCACTAGATTTCAAAGTTGCGATGACAGGGTTGCCTCATTCATTTTTTGCGA
>WBXH01000023.1 GCA_008933015.1 Verrucomicrobiota bacterium
AGATTGGCGCTTGATGGAATGGATCCTCGGATCGATACCAGCATGCACCGCTTGAAATCCCTCCCCTTCAATGCAAAGGGGCCTCGTTCTGATAAAATCCATCGCATCATTGTAGAATCCATCGAGTTGCCTCCACATCACCCAGTCGGGAGAATCACGCTCGGGCTCCACACCATGAAACCAAGCGTTCAAGAGCTTGACCTCATGGTTTCCAAGTATACAGAGGACATTCGGGGTTTCCATTGCCCATTGCATAACCGCCGCACTATCAGGCCCCTTGCGTACAAAATCACCAATAAGGATGACATCGTCATGATCAGTCACTCCTATCTTAGTGATCAATTTTTCGAGTTCGGCCATGCAACCGTGCACATCGCCGATAATGATGGTTCGCTTCATGACATCGCGGGTGTTTCGGAACATGAAGGGTCAGGTGAAGAGATTCTCCGCCTGAGTTGTCCACACGCGGCATCGATATCGTGCCCTTTTTCGCGGCGAATGGTGGCGGCGATCCCACGATCCCGCAAAATGGAGAGGAATCCCTCCTGCGCTGATTCGCTGGGGCGTTTCCACGGAAGACCCTCAACCGTATTGTAGGGGATGAGGTTGATCTTGGCACGAAGTCCCCTCGCTCGGTCTGCAAGCAAACGAGCCTCGGACAGATCATCATTAACTCCCTCGATAAGAATATACTCGAATGTGATCATCTGCTTCTTGCGATCAGCATAGTAGGCGCATGCATCCATGAGTTCGGCAACGGGATGTTTTTTGTTCACGGGCATTATCTGACTGCGAACCTCGTCGCTTGCGCCGTGGAGTGATATGGCAAGACGGATCTGAAGCGGTTGATCGGCAAGATCTCGGATACGGGGTACAAGACCGCTCGTGGAGACAGTCATTTTCCGGGCACCGAGGCCGATACCCCATGGTGCATTCAGGATCTTTACCGCTTGGAGCCAGTTGTTGTAATTTGCCATCGGTTCACCCATTCCCATAAAGACTAGGTTGTTGATGCGTTCTCCAGAGACCCTCTCGGCTAGAAGCACTTGGCTGACAATCTCATCCGCACTGAGGTGTCGCTTCCATCCATCGAGTCCACTGGCGCAGAACTTGCATCCATAGGCACACCCAACCTGGGATGAGACGCAAAGGGTGCGCCTATCGGACTCCTCACCATAAAGGGCGGGAGATGCGGGTATCAAAACCGTCTCGATCAGTTCACCATCATGGAGACGCAGGAGAAACTTACGCGTGGTATCATTGGAACCGCTGACAGTGATGACTTCTGGTAAACGAATGGGATGACTGGAAGCCAGCATGGAACGTAGCGTTGCCGGCAAATTGCTCATCTCCTCCCAAGTCTCAACCCTCTTCTCACGGGAATAAGTCCACTCCATGATCTGTTTGGCACGATAAGAGGGCTGTTTGAGATTGACCAATCCTCGCTCCAAGTCCTCAAGAGTGAGGGCATGCAGGGAGCAGGGATTAACAGATTCGGTCATGAGGAAAGTGAAGGTTCTAAATAGTGAGAGAAATTCATTGCCCTGCAAGCAGGGATTGCTATTCTTTTTGGCTCTTCTGCCGTCGCTGTAAAGGAGCCACGCTTGGACAGGTTGGTAACAACCTCTCCGCAGAAGTTATCAATAAACGTTATGACAACAACAATGGCTGAACTTCAGCAACTCATCGCCGCCTCGGTAAAGAACTACCGTGAAGGCAGCATCGTCAAGGGGCACATCCTAGAGAAGCGTCCCAAGGAATTCCTGATCGACATCGGGTACAAATCAGAGGGAGTCGTCTCCGCCTCAGAATTTGAGAACCCTGAGGAGATCAACGTCGGTGACGAGGTAGAGGTGCTTCTAGAGCGCCTTGAGAACGACCTCGGCATGGTCATTCTTTCCAAACAAAAGGCATCACAGCGCCAAAACTGGTCGAAGATCGTCAAGCTTTTCGAGGCTGAGGGTATCATCAAGGGCCGCGTTAAGTCGGTCGTGAAAGGCGGGCTCATCGTCAACGTCGGGGTCGAGGCATTCCTCCCCGCTTCCCAAGTTGATATCAATCCTCCAAAGGATCTCGCCCAGTTTGTCGGCAACACCTACGACTTCAAGATCGTCAAGATCAACGAGGATCGTAAGAACGTTGTCCTTAGCCGCCGCGAACTCATTGAAGCGGAGCGCAGCGATCGCCGTCAGCAGTTCCTCGGCACCATGAGCGCCGGAGATAAGGTTGAGGGCACGGTCAAGAACATCACCGATTTCGGTGCATTCCTTGATCTTGACGGCATCGACGGACTTCTTCACATCACCGACATGTCCTGGGCACGCCTCACTCATCCAAGCGAGGCCGTCAAACCGGGCGATCGCCTCACGGTTGTCGTCTTGGAGATCAACAAGGACAAGGAGCGTATCTCACTTGGTCTCAAGCAACTCCAGTCCAATCCTTGGGATCGCATCGAGGAGCGCTTCCCGATCGGTCAGAAGCTCAGTGGCAAGGTCACAAACCTCATGCCGTATGGCGCTTTCATCCAGATCGAGGAGGGCATCGAAGGCCTCATCCACGTCTCCGAACTCTCCTGGACCAAGCGAATCGTTCGTCCCTCCGACGTCCTCACCCTCGGGCAGGACATTGATGCCGTCGTTCTTGGAGTCAACAAGGCGGATCAAAAGATTTCCCTTGGTGTCCGCCAACTCGAGCCCAACCCATGGGACGAGATCGAACAGCGCTACGTCATCGGAAAGCAGGTTCGCGGTCAGGTTCGCAATATGACCGCCTATGGTGCCTTTGTGGAGCTTGAGGAAGGGATTGACGGCATGGTACACGTCTCCGACCTCAGTTGGACGAAGAAGATCAATCATCCGAGCGAGATCCTCAAGAAGGGTGACGAACTTGATGCAGTGGTCATCGATATCGACAAGGCCAACCAGCGCATTAGCCTCGGAGTTAAACAACTCGAGACCGATCCTTGGAAAGAGATCGAAGGGAAGTACAAGGTTGGTGACGTCGTCAAGGGAACCGTCTCCAAGATTGCCAACTTCGGCGCATTCATCGAACTGCCAGGCGACATCGACGGACTCGTTCACATCTCTCAGATCAGCGAAGACCGCGTGGAGAAGGTCAAGGATGTCCTCAAGCCCGGACAGGAAGTCGAGGCACGTGTTATCAAGATCGACAAGACCGAGCGTCGACTCGGCCTTTCCATCAAGGCGACCGGATACAGCGAGGACGCACTCCGCAAAGAGAGCGAGGCCCTTGATTCCGTACGAAGCGGAGAGGATATGGTCAGCTTCGGCGCAGCCCTTCAGGCCGCAGAGGAGGAATATCGTCCGGGCGAGGCAAAGAAATAATCCTCTTTTGCCAGCAATCTCACGAAACTGAACATTCCGATGTCCCAACCTGAAATCACAGCCTATCTGAAGACCTCCTGCGGATGGAGCAAGGGAGTACGTGCCGTCTTGGCAAAGTACTCTCTCGCTTACACCGAGAAAGACATCATCCAGAATCCGGCATTCCGCTTCGAGATGGAGCAGCGCAGCGGTCAACCCCTCTCACCATGCGTGGAGATCAACGGGGTTATGCTGCCCGACATCAGTGGCGAGGAAGTTGAAGCCTACATGCTTGAGAAAGGGATCGTTACGGCAAACGAGGTAAAGACCAACGTGCCTCTGAATGCACCCTGCACCGACGCCCAGCACGCAGCGATGGCTGCCGGGATCAAGACGGACCTCTAAGGTTTCAAACAATCAACAAGAAGGCCGTGTCCGAAAGGGCACGGCCTTTTTTATTTATTGATCAGGTGCGTTGGAATGTATCTGAGCCAGCACCATAAAACAGCTTAGCAGGATCGGATGAAGAACAAGTCGGCCAAGGGAAGCCGTGGTAATCCTACGGCGACCTCAGACCAACGCCGTTATTCGGCAATAATGCCAGTCTCCGCCTTTGGTTGAACCCAACGGGCAAGTAGAATACAAAACTCGTAGAGGACTACCATCGGCCCGCCCATGAGGAGGTACGTTACCAGATCAGGCGAGGGTGTGATGAAGGCAGCCACGGTAAAAATGGTTACGATAGCTGCAGCCCGTGTCTTCCGGAGCTTTTCAGCAGTCAGGAAGCCCAGCTTTACCAGGGCAAGAACCACCATCGGCATCTCAAAAGCGACACCGAAGGCTATCAGGAACTGGGTCGTGAAAGAGTAATACTCACGCACGGTCCAAGTCGGCGTCCAATGCATCGATTTGGCATCCTTGAAGAAAAAATCGAGCGTGCCGGGAAGCACCACAAAATAAGAAAAGAAGACTCCCCCCAGAAAAAGAAAAAGTCCAAAGGCCGATACAGGCAGGAGGATCTGACGTTCGGAGGGCTTCAATGCAGGAAAAAGAAACTGGGCGAGTAGGAAGATCAAGATGGGAAAGGAGATGATCAGCCCGGTGTAAAAGGAGAGCTCAAGAGAGATCGTCATGGAGTCGGCAACTCCGAGTGACTGCAGGGAACTAGCCCTCACAGGATCAACTGCGATTAGCGGCTTCTGGATTACGGTTGCCAGAATATCGCGGAAGAAAAAGGCTCCAACCATGGCTACCACCACCACAACCGCCATCCGGATAATCATGAGACGGAGATCACCAAGATGGTCCATGAAAGGACGTGCTTCGTCCTCCTGCTCCCTAAAAGAGAATAGCTTGTTCAGTTCCATGGATCATCCATCAACTACTCCAACTAACCGAGGAGCTTCTTCCAATGGGCCAGCCTCTTGGAGACATTTTCAGGCGATGGGCCGCCGGTGGCTGCACGGGCTTTGAGGGATCGAATCGGATCAAAGATCGATTTCCAATCGTTCAAGAGCTGCGGACAAAGTTCCTTGATCAAATCGGTGGAAAGTTGATTCAGAGGAACCCCGGTTTTGGAAGACTCAGCCGCAAGCTTGCCTATAAGATCATGAGCAGTTCGGAAGGGAATGCTCCTACGAACTAACTCATCGGCGAGATCGGTGGCCAACAGGGCCGGGTCACTGGCTGCTTCGGTGGCTACATTCCTGTTAATGACTAGGGCTCTCATCATCTCGGCGGTGACAGCCAGTGCCATCCTGGCAGTATCGACGGAATCAAAGACAGCTTCCTTATCTTCCTGAAGATCCCGATTATAGGCCATCGGTAGCCCCTTGAGAACGGTCAGTAGGCGGAAGAGATTTCCGTAGAGGCGCCCTGTCTTACCACGGGTTAGTTCCGCTATGTCGGGGTTTTTCTTCTGAGGCATCAGGCTGGATCCCGTTGAATGACGATCACTCAGACAAGCAAAACCAAATTCAGCGGTTGTCCAAAGAACGACATCCTCTGAGAGACGGGAAAGATGCATTCCAACGATGGCAAGTGCAGAGAGAAGCTCTAGGGCAAAGTCACGGTCACTGACCCCATCAAGACTGTTCTGGGTGACCCGTGAGAATCCCAGTTCCTTGGCGATCGCATCGCGATCGAGAACCAGCGTGGAAGCAGCTAGAGCACCGGAGCCAAGAGGCAGCTCATCCATCCTGAGGGCAACATCCTCCAGTCGGCCATGGTCACGGTCCAACATCTCGACGTAGGCGAGGAGATGATGGGCAAGAGGTATCGGTTGAGCCCTTTGAAGATGAGTGTAACCAGGAAAAAGCACGTCCTCATTGGCATGAGCGAGATAGACCAAGGATGACTGAAGGGCACGAACACCCGATTGAAGGGCAACGACTTCATCACGAATGTAAAGACGCAGATCGGTGGCCACCTGATCATTGCGACTGCGAGCCGTGTGAAGCTTTGCCCCCGCATCACCGATCCGGTTGGTCAACTCCTTTTCGATATTCATGTGGATGTCTTCCAAATCGGGCGAAAAAATGAATTTCCCAGCTGCAATCTCTTCTCCGATGACATTTAAGCCCAACTCGATAGAGGTAAACTCCTCCTGAGTCAGGAAACCAGCTTTCTGAAGAGCCCGGGCATGGGCGATACTCCCCCTGATATCATGCCTATAAAGTCTCCAATCAAAAGAGACCGACTCTCCGTAGTCCCTCAGAAGGGTAGACATGGATTCCTCAAAACGACCGTGGCGCATCCACTATATCTAGCGTTTTTTCGCGCTACCGGAAGCAAGAATCAAGTTTAGGAAAAAAGTGTCAGAGGACTACGGCAAGAGAGAGCTGGCTGCCGTTGCTGCATTCCTGCCCTGGCGGGGTCCACCGGTCTTTCATCCATAGCCCCTGACAAGTGCGAATGTAGGTTAGAACAATTTTAAAAACAATCCCATAACTCAGGTTTTGAGGCTTGAGCGAAACTGATGGAGGGAGTATTGATACAAATCTTTTCCGAACTCCCCTGATGCAAAAACCCCTCATCATACTTTCGTTAGTCTTATCACTCGCATCGGTCGGCGTCGGTTACGTCAATCGGAACAAGCTGATAGAAGCGAAAGACGCCGTCACTAAACTTGAGGATTCAAATAGCGCAAGTGAAAGAAAGTCCAAAACTTTTGCTACGGAACTAGCAAAGGCAAAGAAGGATCTTGATCTGGCCAATTCAGAGCTCAAGACGGCCAATGATCAATTGGCAAATCAGGGAAGCGATTCCAATAAGATTTCCGCACAGATTTCAGATCTTCAGACGCAAAAGGCCAAAGTCTTGTCCGAAAACGATGATCTCAAAAAACAAATCGCCCAAAATGAGGAAGCCCTCACCCAGGCACAAAAAGTCGCATCTTCCACAAACAGCACTGCCTCACTGGATGCCCTTACGACTAGCAACAAGGAACTTCAGGTCATTAACGATAGCCAGAAGGAGAAAATCAAGGATCTGGAATCCCAAGTCAGCGATTTCCGTAGGAGAGAGGCTCAGCGACGCAATAAAATCCTGAAGCAGGGACTCGAAGGGAAGATCCTTGCGGTCAATCCATCATGGAATTTTGTTGTTCTCAGCCTCGGGGATCGTAACGGGGTAGTCAGCAATTCAGAGATGCTCATCAAGCGCGATTCCCTGCTGATCGGAAGGGTCAAGATCACCTCCGTCGAACCCTCCACTTCAATTGCTGACATCATTGCCAGCAGTGTGAAGAAAGGGTTCTCAGTTCAACCTGGCGATTCCGTGATTTACATGGGACCAGGAAGTGACTCTGACAACTCTGACCACTAAAAATCCCATGTTCTCAATGAGATTCATGTCTGTATTTTTGTTTTTTTTACTCCTCCTCCTAACAGGTTGCGAAACAACTCCGGACAACACCACTTCTCCGGCGAGTGCTGCAGTCAGTTCCATCCCATGGAATAAGCCGGCCAGTTGGGAAGGGTCAGGAGCACTCGGCGGCTTCTCCCCTCAGGGGGGGCACTAAGTCTGCCCTTCATTACGTTGGAGGAATCCGTGATGTCCTCTTTTCTGATAGGCTGAACTCGCATACAGATTGTTGATGCGGATTCTATCAGTTGACCCATCCCTTCGTGGGACAGGCTTTGCAATTCTGGAGGAGGTCGGCACCCGCATCCGCTGTCTTGAGTATTCCGTGGTGAAAAATCATCCTAAACTCAGTCAGGAAGGATGCCTGATCGCGATCCATGAGGCCCTCGCTTCGGTCATCGATCGTCATCAACCGGAGGCTCTAGCCATAGAGAAAGTGATCTTTGTTCAAAGCTTCGCGACAGCCATTATTTTGGGATCTGCCCGTGGTGTCGCCGTTCTGGCTGCCGCCCAGAAAGGTCTTTCCATTCATGAATATCCTCCGAAGCGGGTCAAACAGGCAGTTGTGGGGAAGGGTGCAGCTTCGAAGGATCAGGTTGCCTTCATGATCAGGGCACTGCTCGGACTTACCGAGACCCCACCCAGCGATGCGGCGGATGCTTTGGCGATTGGATTGACCCACCTGAGGACGATCGCATCACCAGTTCCTTCAAAACTGCTTCTCCGTAGGAAATGAACGGGATTGTAACTCCCCGATGGATCGGGCGGATCTCCTATGAGGAAGGGATGGCCCTGCAGGAATCCCTTGTGCATGTAAAAACTTCGGGCTCCGGGGAGAATCATCTTCTCCTGCTCGAACACGATCCTGTTTACACCATGGGAAGAATGAAGAATGAGACAAGCCTGGGCGATGTGAACAATCTCCCCCATCCCGTCCAGCGGACAAATCGTGGTGGGCAGGCCACCTATCACGGTCCCGGTCAATTAGTGGGATACCCCGTGCTTGATCTACAACTCTTTGGGAAAGACCTGCATGCCTACCTCCGCTTTCTAGAAGAAGTACTGATCAGATTGAGTGCTGAACATGGAGTGATGGCAGATCGTCAAGAAGGTAAAACCGGCGTCTGGGTAGGAAATCGCAAGATTGCCTCCCTCGGGGTGGGCGTCAGGCGCTGGATCTCGATGCATGGATTTGCCATCAACATCTGCGGCGATCTGTCCCCCTTTCAGCACATCACTCCTTGCGGCCTTCCGGGAGCCAAGATGACCTCACTGGAAGCTGAGGGAGCAACTGGCATCTCCGTGGAATCATGTGCCCGCGGGGTGGCTCAGATCTTTAACGATTTACTGAAGGGGATCTCCCTCAGAGGCACTGAAACGCGGCGGAATGGAGTGAACAAATTGTAGATGCATTCAGGGACTCTTTACTTTGGGCAAAGCAGGATTGAATGAATAGCTAGACTGACAGGCATAGCTATTTGATAAATACTTCAAAAGCAGACCAAGGCCACTATGAGACGATACCTCAAGTCTATGCCTGCAGCTTCAGGAAATTCGCAATCAATTCCTTCCCGTGGGATGTAAGGACCGACTCAGGATGAAATTGAACACCCCAGACCGGGAGTTCTTTATGACGGAGTCCCATGATCTCACCCTCTGCAGTTTCAGCAGTGATCTCCAAACACTCGGGAAAGGTTTCTCTCCGGACAAGAAGGCTGTGATAGCGGGTTGCTACGAAGGGATTCGGTAGATCTTGGAAAAGGTCTTTCCCATTGTGAAGGATCGGCGAGGTCTTTCCGTGCATCAGGCGCTCAGCACGCACGACATCTCCGCCATAAACATCGCCCATGCACTGATGACCCAAGCAGACACCCAGAATGGGAAGACGCCCCGAAAATTGTCTGATCACATCATTGCTGATACCAGCTTCTTTTGGCGTACATGGCCCTGGAGAGATGCAAATCCGTTCAGGGGCCAACGATGTGATCTCATCAAGAGTGATCTCATCATTGCGACGGACAAGAGGTTCCGCCCCAAGCTCCCCAAAGTACTGGACCAAGTTGTAGGTGAAGGAATCGTAATTATCGATGACAAGGATCATGACTTCTGATGGCTGGAAGCGGGTGTGATGGAAAGCGTCGAGGCGGCTAGTTCGATGGCCCGGACCACTCCCATGGCCTTGTTCAAGGTCTCTTCAAACTCAGCTTCCGGAGTAGAATCCGCCACCACCCCAGCCCCTGCTTGGACATAGGCAATCCCGTCCTTAAGCAGTACCGTTCGCAAAGCAATGCAGGAGTCGAACTGCCCGTCAAATCCAAGATAGCCGACAGCACCCGCATAGGCTCCGCGTGAAGTCGGCTCAAAAGTGCTGATAATCTGCATGGCCCTCACCTTGGGTGATCCACTGACCGTTCCCGCTGGAAAAGTGGCCCTAAGGACATCAAGTGGAGAATGCTCTCCTGCAAGTTCTCCAACGACATTTGAGACGATGTGCATGACATGACTATATCGCTCGACCGTCATGAAATCGGTAAGCCGGACACTCCCGAACGTTGAAATCCGTCCAATGTCATTACGGGCCAGATCGACAAGCATCAGGTGTTCGGCACGTTCCTTGGGATCATCCAAGAGTTCAAGGCGGAGAGCCTCGTCGGCCTCCGCTGTCTCGCCCCGTTTACGAGTTCCTGCAATAGGTCTTATTGAGACAGATCCGTCGACTACTTTGACATGAACTTCGGGAGAACTTCCTACCAATGAAAATCCTCCCGGCAGTCGCAGGCAGAACATGTAGGGAGAGGGATTGATAAAACGTAGGGCTCGGTAAAGATGAACAGGATCACCCTCGTAAGGGATCGAGAAGCGCTGCGAGAGGACAATCTGGAAAATATCACCCGCACGGATGTACTCCTTAGAAGCCGTCACGGCATTTTCAAAAGCCTCACGGCTCATGTTACTGGTGACATGAAGGGATGTGGTCTTTGTCTTGGGTGCGAAAGGTAACAGCGTGGAGGCTGAAGCGATCTTCGCCATCAATTTTTCGATCCGTTCAATTGCCTCCTCTCTGGAAGCCTCAACCCCAAGTTCCCCGGGAAATGCACATGCCACAATCTTGATACTTCGGCGCTTGTGATCGAAAATCACCACGGTATCAGCGACCAAAAAAAGCATCTCGGGAAGATCCAAGTCATCAAGAGGCGCCGGGGGGACGGACGTTTCGAACCTCCTCACGGCATCATATCCTAGGTATCCGACAGCGCCGCCTGTGAAACCTGGTAACTCAGGGTGAATTCTGCAGCGATAGGCATCCATCAAGTTCTGCAACTCCTTCAAGGGATCCACTGCCTCCCATGACTTCACGAGACCATTGCGGTCACTAGTACTGATCTTATTGCCTCGCGACTCAATCACAATCCTGGCCCCAGCACCCACGAAAGAATATCGGCCTACCAGATCGCTCTGCTCCGCGGATTCCAGAAGAAAAGAGGGTTCCTTATCCCCGAGTTTTGCAAGTAGCGACAAGGGTGTTTCACTATCAGCAACGAGTTCCATCCAAACCGGCACTACAGGGTACAAGGCTGCCTCGCTCATAAAATCACCCATTGAGGGCATCACACTCTCCATATTGAGAGAGATGGAGAAAGGTGTTGGATTCATCTTCAAAAGGGTGATGTCAGCACGAAAACGTCGCAATAAGGAAATTCATTCTCGCGATAGGGAGCTGGTCTTTGAAAAACTAATGTTTCCCCTGCTTAAAATGGGCTATCTCGCGATCCGTGTCTCGCTGTTCCGCTTTCTTTTTCAGGTCCTGACGCTGGTCGGCGGCATGCTTGCCTCTGCCTAAGCCCAATTCCACCTTCACACGTCCTTTTTTCCAATACATGCGGAGGACCGGAATTGCCAAACCCTTCCTGAGAGTCTGCTCGGCAAGGCGTTCAATCTCCACGCGGTTCAGGAGCAGTGGACGTGGACGCTTAGGATCGTGAGTTTCGTGGCTTGCTTTCTCGTAAACTTGGATGGTGGCATCAAATAGCACAACCCCACCCTTCTCAACCTTTGCGTAGGATCCCAGAAGATCCACCCTCCCGGATCTCAATGATTTTACCTCGGTACCAAGCAGGGAAATCCCTGCCTCGAACTTTTCAAGGATCTCATAATCCCTGAAGGCTTTCCGGTTGGTGACGATGTCCAAACCCATTGCAACGTACCGGAATCAGGATATTCCGGATGGCCCCTTCTGATCAGGCGATCTGGACCTCTTCCCCTTCGTTGACTGGGAAAACATCCGTGCCAAGTTTACCGGCAGCAATCTCCGCAAGGGCGACATCTGCAAGTCCCATGCTGAGATCCGTCTCCACCATCGGACGGCTTCCTGCGTTGAGTTCGCGGACACGCTTGCTGACCATGTTGACGAGCTGCTGTTTGTTGGTGACCACCTTGGCGGCCTCTTCGATGTAACGGGTATTCATAGGATCTGGTATAAGGAATCAGGAACCAAATATAATGGCCTAATACTCCCCGCACGACAAGCCTTGTCGTGAACCTGCAATGATTGCCAAGAGGGATCGATTCCCTATCCTGTTTTGATCTAACTATAACGGAATCAATTTATGGGATTTTTTACACCTGCCTACCTAAAAGAGGCCATTCACCTTGAGCAGGGAGCCTCCAAAGTCTTGCACCACCACCGGGATCTTCTTTCTGAAAAAGCGTGCACATCTTTGGAGAAAACTTTGAGGGATTTTAAGGAGGCCATTAAACGGGGAGACCAAGAGGCCGTCAGCCTGATATCGGGCAGGGTGGAAAAAGAGTTTTCCTTGGCATTACCGGCAAGACCACATGCCGCCTGGGCCGAAAACATCGAAGCCATCGTCGTCGCGATTGCGCTGGCCATCGGTTTTCAGGCGTTCTTCCTGAAGCCCTTCAAAATACCGACCGGTTCCATGCAACCGACGCTCTACGGAATGATCGGTCACCCCTCGGAGGATCCACTTCCAACACCCCTCTCCCGAGCCGTTGATTTCATCAAACTGGGACGGACACATCTCGATATCAAGGCTCCGGCACGGGAGCAGGTCCTTGGCCTAAACGAGAGGACCATGCTGAATTTCTTTACCTTCACTGATGTCGTGACAACCGTGGGGCACCACTCAATCTTCGCTCCTAGGGACGTTGTTGACAGAGATTTTGGAGTCCGCCCGGGCCGTATCTACGAGCAGGGGGAAAGCATCATCCACGGGTATGTGCAGGCAGGAGATCAGGTTTTTGTGGATCGGATGACTTTTCAGTTCAGGAATCCTGACAGGGCTGATGTTTTTGTTTTCAAGACCACGGGAATCCAACGTATCGAAATGAACCTGGATCCAGCGCTTGGATCACAGTTTTACATCAAACGCTTGGCGGGTATTCCCGGAGACAACCTTCGGATCAAGGCTCCCAAGCTTTTTATTAATGGGAAGGAAGCGCTAAACCACCCCTTCCAACGCGTAATGAGCTGCGAAAACGGTTATCAAGGTTACTCTAACCCCGGTGCTGCGGAATACCTCTCCACTCCCAAAGAAACTTTCACTGTACCAGGCCATGCCTTCTTTGCTCTTGGTGACAACAGCTATAACTCCAGCGACAGCCGATACTGGGGCATCGTTCCCGATCGCAATGTGATCGGAAGAGGCTTCTTTGTCTATTGGCCCTTCTCCGAACGTTGGGGATTTATCAGATAAGCGGGATCCTCTTAGTCTAAAGACTCAAGGCTGGTAGGACAGAAAGGGGGGAATCGCCCCCAACCAAACTGGTTAGGGGGCACCCCTACTTCCGCTTCTTTTTGGCCGGTGCCTTTTTCCCACCCTTGGCAACTTTGGCTGCCACCTTGAGCCTGAGGGCATTGAGGCGGATGAACCCAGTTGCATCTCCCTGATTGTAGGCCTGGGTGGGATCCGCCTCCATGGTTGCGATATCGGGACGGTAAAGGCTGACGGGACTTTTGCGACCAGCCGCCTGGATGTTCCCCTTGTAGAGACGGAGGCGCACCGTCCCGGTCACGTTTTTCTGGGACTCGGAAACAAGTGCCTGAATGGCAAGACGCTCGGGGGCAAACCAGAAACCATTATAAACGAGTGTGCTGTAGGTGGGAATCAGTCCATCACGCAGGTGCATGACTTCCCGGTCCATGGTGAGTGACTCCATCTGCCGATGTGCAAAATGAAGGATGGATCCACCTGGTGTCTCGTAGACGCCACGGCTCTTCATTCCGACAAAGCGATTCTCAACCATGTCGACACGGCCAACCCCGTGACGCCCCCCGATCTTATTGAGCGTTTTCATAACACCAAGGGGGTCAAGTTGTTTTCCATTCACGGCGACACAATTACCCTGAATGAAATCAAGCGTGATCAACTCGGGCTTGTCGGGAGCCGCTTGCGGGCTGAGGGAGAGCTTGAACATGCCCGCGTTCTCGGGGGCAAAGGCATCAAACCAGGGATCCTCCAGAATCCCGCTCTCATAACTGATATGAAGCAGGTTGCGGTCCATGGAGTAGGGCTTCTTGGCGCTGGCCTCAACGGGAACCTTATGGACCCTGCAGTATTCGATCATCTCAGCACGTCCGGGAAACTCTTTGCGGAAGCGCTCCTCTCTCCAAGGTGCAATGACTTCTAGGTCTGGAGCAAGGGCCGCAGCCGTAAGTTCGAAACGAACCTGATCATTCCCCTTACCGGTCGCTCCGTGAGCAAACGCATCAGCTCCCTCAGCCTTGGCGATCTCCACCATTCTTTTTGCAATCAAGGGACGGGCAATGCTCGTTCCGAGAAAGTATTCTCCCTCGTAGAGGGCACCCGACTGGATCATCGGAAAGATAAAATCCCGAGCAAACTCGGCCTGAAGGTCGTCGACATAGCACTTCGAGGCACCAGTGCGGAGAGCTTTCGGTTTCAGTCCCTTGAGTTCCTCCTCTTGGCCTATATCGGCACAGAAAGCGATAACCTCTGCGGAATATGTTTCCTTGATCCAGTTAAGAATGACTGAGGTATCAAGACCTCCGGAGTAAGCAACAACGATTTTCACAGAAGATGGATAACACGGAATAAAATCCCGATGCACGCGGATTCATAATCAAGAGATCAATTCAGTTTGTCTGGAGAAAAGATGCCAAACCTACAGAAGCGAATGAAAGATCACTCTACCGAGCCACTCTTCTCCTTCTTCTCGAACCACTTGAAGCAGACCGGCACAACAAAGACGGCGATGAGGGTGGATGCGAGCATTCCCCCGACAACGGTCGAACCAAGGACCTGACGTGAGACGGCTCCCGAGCCGGTGGCGATGGCCAGAGGCACGCAGCCGAGGATGAAAGCGAAGGCCGTCATCAGGATCGGCCTGATACGAATCTTGCAGGCCTCGATGGCCGCATCCAGGACCGAGCTACCCCTCTCCACCTCTTCCTTGGCGAACTCCACGATCAGAATGGCGTTCTTGGCCGCGAGTCCGATCAGCATGATGAGTCCGATCTGCGCGTAGACATCGTTGTCCATCTTTCGAAGGAAGAGCATGGATACCGCTCCGAAGACCGCCACGGGTGTGCTTAAAAGTACCGCCATGGGAAGCGTCCAGCTCTCGTACTGCGCCGCGAGGATCAGGAAGACGAAGACAAGCGAGAGTGCGAAGATCGCTGGGGCAGGAATGCCTTGGGCTGCCAACTTCTCCTGGAACGACATGCCAAAATAGTCATAGCCCATGCCGGCAGGCATCGTGTCTTTGAAGGTCTCCTCGACCGCCTTCATCACCTGGCCAGTACTGACTCCGGGGGCTCCGTTGATGTTGATCTGGGCGCAATCGTACATGTTGAAGCGCATCACGAACTCGGGGCCGGTGATGGACTTAACCTGCAGAAGACTCGAGAGAGGCACGGGATTGCCATCCTTATTGCGGACATAGAAGAGGGAGGCACCCTTCGGGTCAACACGGGAGGATCCCTCCGCCTGCAGGTAGCAGTAGTACTGAAGATTAAAGCGGTTGAAATAGTTAACGGGTATCCCTCCAAGGAAAGCTTGAAGAGTCGAATAGGCCTCGTGGAGGTCGACGCCGAGCATCATGCAGAGTGCCGGATCAACCGTCATCGAGATCTGCGGCACCGAGGGAAGATAGGTCGTTGTCACGGAGCCGATCTCGGGACGCTTCTTGATTGCCTCCATGAACTTGGCTGTGTTGGCGGGCAGGAACGCCGGGTCGGTACCGAGACGGTCCTCTAGGATAAAGGTTGTCCCCCCCGAGGTGCCGATGCCGGGAATCGCGGGTGGAGAGAAGGCAAAGTTGATGCCTCCGGGGAGAGGCGCGATCTTCTGGTTGATCGTCTGCAAGAGTCCAAAGGCATTCTGCCCGAGCCCCTTGCGCTCATCCCAAGGCTTGAGCGTGATGAAGTAGAAGGCGCTGTAGGTGTTCTGGACACCGGAGAGGAGATTGAATCCCACAATCGTCGTCACATGCTCCACCCCGGGGATCTTGCTGACGATCCCTGCCACCTGCCGCGAAAGATCGTCGGTCCTTTGCTGGGAGGAAGCGTTTGGCAACTGGGAGAAAGCGTAGAGGTAGCCGTTGTCCTCTTCGGGGACAAAGGATCCCGGAAGCTTGGAGCCGAAGAATCCCGAAAGTGCCAGCATTCCGAGCAGGAGCAGGCCCGCGATGACGGTCTTGCGCATCAGGAAGCGGCAAGCGCCCAGGTATTTATTACGACCGGCGTCAAAGACCGTGTTGAAGCCGCGGTAGAATGCACCAAGGGGCCCCTTGACCTCCGTGCGTGGTCGCAGGAGAAGCCCGGCGAGCGCAGGGCTGAGGCTCAGCGCGTTGAATGTCGAGATGATGACCGAGATCGAGATCGTGAGCGCGAACTGCTGGTAGAGTCCGCCGGTGATCCCCGGCAGGAAAACCGTCGGGATGAAGACCGCCGAGAGGATGAGAGCGGTGGCCACGAGCGGACCGGTCACCTGTTCCATCGCCTTCGCAGCGGCATCCTTGGGAGAAAGGCCCTCCTCGATATGCTTCTCGACCGCCTCGACAACGACAATGGCGTCATCAACGACAAGGCCGATGGCCAGCACGAGACCAAAGAGCGAGAGGGTGTTGAGCGAGAATCCAAAGAGCGGGAAGAGGGCGAAGGTTCCGACGAGGGAGACGGGCACCGCCATGGCCGGGATGAGCGTGGCACGCCAGTTCTGGAGGAAGATAAAGACGACGATCAGCACGAGGATCATGGCCTCGACGAGGGTCTTCACGATCTCATCCATGCTGGCGGAGACGGCGAGCGTCGTGTCGAGGGCGATCTTCATCTTCAGCCCGGCCGGGAACTGCGACACATACGAATCCATCAGTTTCCGAGCCTTGGCCGCGACCTGAAGTGCATTACTTCCCGGAAGTTGGTAGACGGCCACAATCGTGGCGGGATGGCCGTTGAAGCGTCCTGCGAGATTGTAGGACTGGGCGCCGAGTTCCACCCGTGCCACATCCTTCACCCGGACAACCGAACCATTCCGGTCAGCCCTGATGATGATGTTGGCAAACTGATCCTCGGTGACGAGACGTCCGGGAGCCCGGACCGTGAAGGTCATTTGCTGGCCCGGGGGGACGGGCTCGGCGCCGGTCTGGCCTGAGGGATTCACCGTGTTCTGCTGGTTAACGGCTTCGTAGACCTCCTGGGTGGTGATGTTGAAGTTGGCCAGCTTTGTCGGGTCCAGCCAAAGGCGCATCGCGTAGGTTCCTGCTCCGAAGACGGTAACGCTGGCGACACCGGTCTGGCGGGTCAAGGGGTTGACGATGTTCACATAGGCGTAGTTCGCCAAGAAGACGGAATCGTACCGGTCGTCATCGGTGTAGAGAGCGAAACAGATCAGCGGGGTCGGCGAGGTCTTGACCACGTTGATGCCCTGCTTCACAACCTGCTGCGGAAGCTGGGACTGGGCCTGGTTCTGCCGGATCTGGGTGAGGATCTGGTCGGTGGTCGGATCGGTGCCGACGTCGAAGATGACATTCAGCTGTGACTGCCCCGAACTGGAGTTCAGGGAGTACATGTACTCCATTTTGTCGACACCGTTGACCTGCTGCTCAATCGGCGTGGCGACGGCTTCCTTGACGGTCACTGAATCCGCTCCGGGGTAGGATGCGGTGACCTGGATCTGCGGGGGAACGATGTTCGGGAACTGCGAGACAGGCAGCGTGAGCAGGGAGACCACGCCGATGATCACCGTAAGGATCGCGATGACCATGGCCACGATGGGCCGGTTGATGAAAAACTTTGCCATAGTGGTTTCTTTTCTGGGCTAGAAAACCAGTGTCAGTTGGCAGGTGTCGAGGAAGCCGTAGGAAGTGCCCTGGTAGCACCCTTCTCCCCGGTCGCTGCACCGGTCGGGGCCGGCGAGGCCGCTGGTGACGCGGGAAGAGGCATCACAGTGCATCCGTCGACAACCTTCTGGGTGCCCTGCACGACGATCTTCTCACCGGCAGAGACGCCGGAAAGGATTACCGCCTCGTCGCGGGTCATCATCCCGACATTCACGTTCCGGATCGAAACCATGTTGTCGGGACCGACAACGGCGAGTTGGTGCAGGTTCTGAATCGTGATGACCGCGGCGAGTGGAACTACCAGCGCGCCGTTTGTTACTCCAACCGTGGCATTGACCCGAGCGAAAAGCCCGGGCTTCAAAAGGGTTCCAGGATTCGGAAAGGTGCCCTCCACCGTGATCGAACCCGTCTGCATGCTGATCTGATTGTTGGCGGCACGGAAGATTCCTTTCTGCGGGTAGACCGTACCATCGGAGAGGACCATCTGCATTCCGGCGCTTTGGTTCTCCTTCCTCTGCTGGGCAGCGTTGGAAGGATCCTTGAGGCTTCCAGCAATCAAGCTCAGGTAGTCATCCTGCCCAACCTGGAAAACCACCTTGATCGGATCGATGGCGACAACAGTGGTCAGGGGCTGCTCGGATTGAGGACTGACATAAGTACCGACTTCATAAGCAGCCAATCCTGAGAGTCCGCCGATCGGAGCTACGACCTTGGTGAAATCAAGGTTCACCTGCGCGGACTGAACGGCAGCCTGCTGGGCGGCAACCTGCCCCACCGTGGCCTGGTAGTTCTGCTGCTGATTCTGGAACTCCTGAATGCTGATCACCTTTCCGGCCAGCAGGTTCTGGGCCCGGACGAAGTCCTGCTGGACCTTGGTCTGAGTGGCCACCGCGGTTGCCAAATCAGCCTTGGCTTTGTCGAGCGTGGCCTGGAAGGGAGCGGGATCGATCTGGAAGAGAGGCTCCCCCTGCTTCACGACGCTTCCCTCGGTGTAGTAGCGTTGGATGATGTTCCCAGCGATATTCGGTTTCACCATGGCGGTCACGGTTCCCTGAAGGTTGCCGATCCACTCCTTGTGGTTTGGCATGTCCTTCTGGATCACCGCGCCGAGCGTTACCGGCACCGGAGGGCGAATTGCAGATGGGGCCGCCGCTTTTTTGCAGGCGAAGAGAGTTAGGAGGACGAGCCCCGTGAGCATCGGGACTAAAGTGCGGAGGTAAGGGATCTTCACGGGAATTTGTTTAACAGATGTAACAACCGCGTGGCTAGGAAAGAGACTTTATCAGGAAAAAGATGGTCACTTGCTCTTAGGGGGTATCGCCATCCAGAGAACAGGTAGAAGACACCAACCCAAAACGATAAAGGGTATGATCCCGTAGGCACCCCTTTGGAGAGGGTAGATATTCACCCAAAGGGTGTATCCGATAACAGCCGCAGCGATTGCAGGTATGAGTATCATCCAACGTTTTTTTGACAAGGAATCGCGGAAAACAGAGATCCCAGCGCTAAGCACCACGAGGAAGTATGCTCCAAGCAACGCAAGAACTCCGATCGTGGAGGCCCAGAAGAAAGGATCGGAACCACTGCCATGAAAAACCAATCGCATCGCGGCATAACCGGCAATAATAGCCACAATCACGCAGAGGGAGGCAATCACAGGGGAGGATCCTCCTGCTGAGAGTCGGGCTAATCGGCTTGTCGGAGCCAGCTCTCGCATCATGGCAAAAAGCACTCTCGACGCCCCGAGCACCGAGGCCAGACCACAACCGAGTGCGGAGAAGGTGGCCAAAATATCAAGGAGATCACCACACCATTTTCCGAAATAGATCCCACCCAAATCACCGAGCAATGAATGAGAGGCAGCAAAGCGCTCCATGCCTGCCTGGTCAGTACCGAATCCGAGCACCTGAGCCGTCGTCACCAAGGTGTAGACAACCCCACCACCAATCACAGTCCCGAGCAGTACCCTTGGAATCGTGAAGGTCGGACTCCTCACCTCCTCCGCCATCGTGGCCACCTCCTCAAAACCTGCAAAAGAGAGAAAGCCGAACGATAAGGCTAGGGCGATTGACGCGGGAGTTAATCCCCTCGTTGGAATGAAAAGATCGATAAGCGGAGGGACTCCCTGGGGGCCATGCCCATGAAGAACACGCCAGATCACCGCAACAGCGAGAGAAATCATCACCACCACCGCGAGGCCCTCAAGAATGATCAGTGCTACAGCGGCACGGCGGGC
>WBXH01000024.1 GCA_008933015.1 Verrucomicrobiota bacterium
CCGGCAAGATCATAGGTTTGTTTCAGGCCGCGGGCGCGCAGATGGATGGTGGGCGACATGGCCAAAGGATGAACGGGTAAGGATCCGGGAGGAAAGCCGAAATCTGAATCATCACGGCATTCTCTCTTTGATAGCTGAATCGTAGCTCAAAGGAGAAACCTTTTGACTCTGAAGGTCCCTCCTTCTACCTTTTTCGTCCGCCTTGGAACGCCATCACACCGCGCCCTCTTGGGGCGGCAACACTTTAGAACTCATGGCCACCCAACTCACGTACGTCATCATCAGCCCGACCGCTCTCCGAAAGGGACGGACAGGGGGTATTCTTGGGCGCCTGATCTCCCGCAGTGGCTTGGAACTGCACACCGGCCGCCTCTTTGCTCCCTCCGCCGATCTGCTCACGGCACTTTCCGGAAGCCTTGCCGGACAGTCCAAGACCTCGGCCTACCTGAAAGGCCTACCTGCAGGTTCACAGGCTCTTGCGCTTGTGCTTTGTGGAGAGGATGCAGTGGCCAAAGTGGCCTCGATTGTCGGCAATGATGCCTCCATGAGCGGCCGAGGGGAGACCCTGCGCGACACCTTCGGGGACCTCGTGGAGGAGAACGGCAAGATCGTCTACTTTGAGCCCGGTGCGATTGCCCCTGCCAATGCAGCCGAAGCGGCAACCGGCCTGAAGCTTCTGGCTGATGCTTCTGATGCCGAAGGAGGAATTCTGGATGCCACTCCCACCTTCCCGGCGGGAACGGCGCTTGAGAAGACGCTGGTGCTGATCAAGCCCGACAACTTTACCTACCCGAACACCCGTCCCGGTGGCGTGATCGATCTCTTTGCGAGGACGGGTCTGGCACTCGTCGGCTTCAAGCCCTTCCACATGTCCGTTGCACAGGGTGAGGAGTTCTATGGTCCCGTGCTCGATTTCCTAGTGGAGAAACTTCCCGATGGCCGCGCCCAGTGGGAGTCGATCGTGGCCTTCATGTCGGGGAAGCGTCCTTCCGAGTGCACTCCCGCTGAGAAAAACGTCCCGGGCACCCAGCCCTGCGTTGCCTTGATCTATCAGGGGCCAGATGCCGTGGCAAAGATCCGCGAGGCCCTTGGCTCTACGAATCCCGCCAATGCTGCTCATGGCACGATCCGCAAGGAGTTCGGAACGACGATCATGATCAACGGCGCCCATGCCTCCGACTCCGTCGAGAATGTTGCCCGCGAGACGGAAATCATCCGCCTCTCCGAGAACGACTTCAAAACAAAGATCGTTGCCGCTCTCTGAGCCGCTGATTTTCCAGCCACATCCCAACCAACCACCAACCAAACCTTCCCATGGACCTAGCATCCCGCGTCAGCCAACTGACCCCTTCACTCACACTCGCCATCGACAGCAAGGCCAAGGCCCTTCGTGCCGAGGGAATCGAGATCTTCAGCTTCGGAGCCGGAGAGCCTGATTTCGACACACCAGAACACATCAAGGCCGCTGCCATCGAGGCGCTGAACGCCGGATTCACGAAGTACACCCCGAGCTCCGGCATGCCGGAACTCCGCACCGCGATCAGCGAGAAGTTCAAGCGCGACAACTCCCTGGAGTACAAGCCGAGCGAGATCATCGTCAGCAATGGCGCCAAGCAGAGCTGCTTCAATGCGATCATGGCCGTTTGCGGCGAGGGCGACGAAGTGATCATCCCTGCCCCTTACTGGCTCAGCTACCCCGATATGGTCCGCTTGGCAGGAGCCGAGCCGATCATTGTCCAGACGACCGAGGAGAACGACTGGAAGATGACACCCCAGCAGTTTGAGGAGGCGATGAGCCCCCGTACCAAGATGGTGATCATCAACTCACCGGGCAATCCGACGGGATCCGTCTACTCGAAGGAAGAGCTTCGCGCCATCGTCGAAGTGGCGGCTGATGAGGAGATCACGATTCTCTCCGATGAAATCTACGAGAGCCTGACCTACGACGGCGCCGAGCATGTCTCCATCGCCTCCCTTACTCCCGAGGCCCG
The DNA here is from genome assembly GCA_008933015.1 of Verrucomicrobiota bacterium. Classification (GTDB taxonomy): domain Bacteria; phylum Verrucomicrobiota; class Verrucomicrobiia; order Chthoniobacterales; family UBA6821; genus UBA6821. Next base: position 1,992 of record WBXH01000024.1, read on the forward strand.
CGATCTCACGATCACCGTGAACGGATTCAGCAAGGCCTACGCGATGACCGGATGGCGCCTCGGCTATCTTGGTGCTCCCGAGAAGATCGCGAAGGCGATCGACTCCATGCAGAGCCACAGCACTTCCGGACCCTGCTCCTTCGCCCAGAAGGGTGGTCTGGCCGCCCTCACCGGCAGCCAGCAGTGCATTGCCGACATGCGCGAGGAGTTCAACCTCCGCCGCGAGTACATGTTCGAGCGCCTCTCTGGGATGCACAACGTGACTGCCGTTAAGCCGAAGGGTGCCTTCTATATGCTGGCAAACATCTCCAAGCTTGGCATGAACTCAACGAACTTCGCCGACCGCCTCCTCAGCAAGTCGAATGTCGCCGTTGTTCCCGGGATCGCCTTCGGTGATGACCGCGTGGTGCGCCTCAGCTATGCGACCGGACTTGATGTGATCAAGCCCGGCCTCGATCGATTCGAGGACTTCTGCAAGACGCTCTAAGTTTGCTTTCACGGGGCTGCCCCGACAACCTTTATGAATTCACGAAAGGCCACCTGCGAAACGGGTGGCCTTTTCGATTATCTGGAGGTTCGGCGTCGTGAGGTTGACAAGGCACTTGCCCGCTCGCTGCCCGCGGCTTCCGTTCGTCCAGCAACCATCCACAAGGCGATGCGCTACAGCCTGCTTGCGGGCGGCAAGCGTCTCCGTCCGATCCTCGCGCTGGCGGCTGCAGAAGCCTGTGAAGTCGATGATCTCAAGAATGTGCTTCCTGCCGCCTGCGCCGTGGAACTGATCCATACCTACTCCCTGATCCATGACGACCTTCCCTGTATGGATGACGATGATCTGCGCCGGGGTCGTCCGACTTCCCATAAGGTCTTTGGTGAGGGGGTTGCCGTGCTAGCCGGGGATGCCCTTCTGACACGAGCCTTCGGGCTCCTAGCCTTGGTCAAACCACCCAATCGTTATTCTCTCTCGGTGATGCTTCAGGAGACAGCCGCGGCCGCGGGAAGCCTTCAACTGATCGCGGGTCAGGTGGCTGACTTGGAGGCCGAGGGAAAAAAACTTTCGATTGCCGATGTGCGCTTCATCCACGAGCGAAAGACTGCCGCCATGGTTGTCCTCCCGCTTCGCTTGGGAGGGATGATCGCCAATGCCACGCCACGCCAGCTTAAGGCTCTCACGGAGTTCGGGCAGGCGCTCGGCCTCGCTTTCCAGATTATCGATGACATCCTCGATGTCACCCAGTCGAGCGAACAGCTAGGCAAGAGTGCCGGGAAGGATCTGACGGCTGCAAAGGCCACCTATCCAGCCATGATCGGCCTGGAGGCTTCACGAAAAGAGGCGGCTTGCTTGACCAAAAAAGCCGATGAGGCGTTGAAGATCATGGGGTCAAGGGGATCGAGGCTGGGTGAGATGGGGGCGTTTCTGCTTAAAAGGGCATTCTAAGCGATCAGTTGGTCGGATCAACTAGGGTGTCATGGCGGCCAATTCACCGGATGCGTGATGAGCATTTTTTTGGATTTGGAAAAGTGATGGCCCTTTCGGGAATATCTATTACCGAACTTCTTACCTCAGGAGTTAAAACTGAGACTGGCGCAGTAAGGGAGAACCTAGGATAAAGGAGTGCTTACAAACGCCGTTCATCAGCATCATGGCCTACACCGACAAATTTTTCCGCAAGCTCGTTCTGGATGCCTTTTCCAGACCACGCCGGGGTGAACTCAGGTTCACCATGCCAGGCGGATCCCGTCGGCTTTTCGGAGGACTAGGGAAGGAGTTGCAGGCAGAGTTGACGGTGCTGGATGAGAATTTCTACCGCCGCTGCGTGCTCTTCGGACCGATCGGGTTTGCGGAGTCCTATCTGGCCGGCGAATGGATCGCCGGCGATCTGACCAAGACGCTCGCCTGGTTTGTGCTTAACGGCGATTACCTTGCGGGCATCCGCACCAAGGAGTCGCGCACGCGCGGTGCCTTCGACCTGCTCGGAACGATCAACAGGATCGGACATGCGCTGCGGCCTAACAGCAAGCGCAAGAGCCGTGACAACATCAGTGAGCACTACGACTTGGGGAATGATTTCTTCAAGCTGTGGCTGGATCCCACGATGACCTATTCGGCCGCCTACTTCGACCCGCCGAACCTCTCGATGGAGGAGGCTCAGCGGGAAAAGTGGGATCGGCTCTGCAAGAAGCTGCAGCTTGCCCCGCACGACCTAGTTCTCGAGATTGGCTGTGGCTGGGGAGGGTTTGCTATCCACGCCGCGAAGAACTACGGATGCCGTGTCACGGCGGCAACCATTAGTGAAGAGCAGTTCCGTGAGGCTGCAGCACGAGTCGAGGAAGCGGGAGTTGCCGATCTGGTCGAGGTGATCTTCTGCGACTACCGCGATCTGGCCGGCCGCTTCGACAAGATCGTTTCGATTGAGATGCTTGAGGCAGTGGGCGATCGGTATGTGGAGACCTATTTTGGAAAGATCTCCGAACTCTTGGCGCCGCGCGGATTGGTCGGCATTCAGACCATCCTCTGTCCGGACAACCAATTTCCGATCCTGCGAGATGGCGTCGATTTCATTCAGAAGCATATCTTTCCTGGATCACTCCTCCTCTCTAACCGCCGGATCACCGAGGCCCTCAATGCAACGGGCGATCTGAACCTTTACGATTACGAGGACATGACCCCCTTCTACGCCCGCACGCTGAAGGACTGGCGTGAGGCCTTCGTGAGAGCGCTGCCCCAGGTCCGTGCCCTCGGTTACGACGAGCCCTTCATCCGCAAGTGGCTTTATTACCTCTGCTACTGCGAGGCCGGATTCGGCACCCGGCACATTTCGGTGGCGCAAATTGTCTACACGCGTCCTGACAACCTGAACATCCATTCTCCTGCCTACGATCTGGGTCATCATCGCGAACCGGCAACCCCCCTTGTCGGAAGCAGTGCTAAGAAAGCGGTGCGATGAGCCCACTCGGACTTTTTCTAGCTGGGCTAGGATTTTCCAGCCTCATGATGGTGGTGGTCTGGATCATTGCCGTGCGTATCAGGAATGCCGGCATTGTGGATATCGCGTGGGCGCTGGGATTTGCCCCCTTGGCACTGCTTTACCGCGTGTTCGGTGATGGGGAGCCTTTCCGTCAGAACCTGATCACGCTTATGGTTGTGGTCTGGAGTGTAAGGCTCGGACTCCACCTCTGGAAACGCGTGATGGGTCACCACCCTGAGGAGGATGGACGGTATCGTGAGCTCCGGAAAGCGGTGGCCGGACATGAGAATTTCTTTTTCTTTTGGTTCTTCCAGGCCCAGGCGCTCCTGCTCGCTTTCCTAAGCATCCCGGCGCTCCTTTCAAATTTCGACTCCCGCGTGCAGTCGGGATTCTCCGACTATCTGGGATTTGGTATCTGGGTGCTCGCCATCGGCGGGGAGTGGATCTCGGACCATCAGCTTCAAGTCTTCAAGTCCAACCCGCTGAACCGGGGCAAGGTCTGCTCGGTTGGGCTCTGGCGTTTTTCCCGGCATCCGAACTATTTCTTCGAGTGGCTGATCTGGGTTTCCTTCTTCCTCTTTGCCTTACCGGCGGGCTGGGGATGGGTGACGATTTTCTGCCCAGCCCTGATGCTCTTCTTCCTGCTGCGCGTCACAGGGATCCCCTACACAGAAGAGCAATCCCTGCGTTCCCGTGGGGAAGCCTACCGCGACTACCAGCGCACAACTAGCCCCTTCGTTCCTTGGTTCCCCAAGCATTAACCGAAATACCCAACGATATCGATTTATGAGCCAGCTTGATTCCCTCCTCTCGAAAGGCCTGATCCCTGACGCCGTGGTGCGTGCAGGAATCAGGCACCTTCTCTCTGCAAAACTCCGCGCGGAAGGAGCGGGTGATCTGGAGGAGCGTGACCGGCGGTTCGCGGACTTCCGCAAGCAGCTCGATGAATCTCCTGTCGCCATCAACACGGCTGATGCCAACGAACAGCACTATCAGGTGCCGACGGAGTTTTACCTTCAGGTGCTGGGGCCCCGACTCAAATACAGCAGCGGCTACTGGGCCTCGGAGCACACCACGTTTGCGGAGTCGGAGGAGGCAATGCTGGAGCTCACCTGCCGGAGGGCTCAACTCCAGGATGGTCAGAAGATCCTTGAGCTGGGATGCGGTTGGGGCTCCCTGACACTGTGGATGGCAGAACATTACCCCAAAGCAACGATCACGGCGGTCTCCAACTCCTACACCCAGCGGTTGCATATCGAGAGCGAGGCAAAGCGCCGCGAGCTTTACAATGTGCGTATCATCACGGCGGATATGAATGTCTTTGTCCCTCCCGAGCCCGGTACCTACGACAGGGTCGTCTCCGTCGAGATGATGGAGCACATGAAAAACTATCGTGAGCTGATGCAGCGGATCGCCTCCTGGCTTAGCCCCGTGGGTAAGCTCTTTGTGCACATCTTCACCCACCGGGAGTATGCCTATCACTTTGAGGGAACGGATCCCTCCGACTGGATCACGCGCTATTTCTTCTCTGGAGGAACCATGCCCTCCCACGACCTTCTCCTTCACTATCAGAATGAGCTCAAGATCGAGGAGCGGTGGAAGGTCAACGGCACCCATTACGCGCGCACTTCCGAAGCCTGGCTTCACTCCATGGACGCCAATAACAAGGTGATTACTCCGATCTTGGAAAAGACCTATGGCCTTGCCGAGGCTGCCAAGTGGCGTGCCTACTGGCGTACTTTCTTCATGTCCTGCGCGGAGCTCTGGGGCTACCGCGGTGGCGAGGAGTGGATCGTCTCCCATTATCTTTTCACGAAGTGAGCCAGTGTGCCGATTAATCTGGAAAACAGGAAAGCTGGAATTTAGCAAAGATGTGAAAGCGGGCGTCTGCGGATCGACTTTCATTCCTTCATCTTTCTAACTTCACTTTTCCCTACTGATGCCCCGCATACTCATTCTCACTGCCGGATTCGGTGAAGGCCACAACACGGCAGCGCGTTGCATTGCGGAGGCCCTTCGCGAGCATGTAGGTGTCGATGTCAGGATTGCCGATGTGTACATCGAGACGATGCCCCGGATTACCAAGGTCCTGCAGGCGGGATATGTCTTTGCCATTAACAAGATTCCCTCGCTCTGGGGGGCTATTTTCAACCTGCTCGACCGACCCGGCAAGCTGGAGGCTACCCTCCCCCTTGCCGCCAATCTCCGTGAGGCTCTGCGTAGGGTCGTCGACGAGTATCGCCCGGATGTCCTTGTCTCGACCTACCCCCTCTATGCCTACCTGATCCGTGAACTCCGCAAAAGGGGCCATGAGGCATCACGCGTTCCGTTGATGACGATGGTGACCGACTCCACGGCCATCAATACTTCCTGGTACAGGGCGGGAAGCGAATCCTTCCTGGTGGCTGATGAGGAGACGGCGGATGTGCTTCGCTGCGCGGGGGTGGATCCTGTCAGTCTCCGGACGTTAGGATTTCCCGTCACTCCACGGCTTGCCTCCCTCAAGCCGCTCGAGCCCGTCATTCACGGCGCCGTGCGACTGCTCTATTTTCCGTCTTCACGGGTCGCCCACACACTGGCGGTCATCCGTGAGTTGATATCAGTACACGGCACTGAGCTCACCATCGTCACTGGTCGCCTCAGAGGACTCCACAAGGCGATTGAAAGCGCTGGAATTGTTGATGGAGTAAAGACTCATCTCGTGGGTTGGACCGATAAGGTCCCAGAGCTGCTCTGTTCCCACCATCTCTATCTCGGGAAGGCGGGTGGAGCCATCGTTCAGGAGGCCTTGGCGGCGCAGTGCCCGATCCTTGTGACCCACGTTGTTCCAGGGCAGGAGGAGGGAAACATCGAACTGATCGAGCGACATGATGTCGGCCGGCTGCCCGCCCACTTTCCTGAGACGATTGCCGCCTCTGTCAGGGAAATTTTTTCCAATGACGGAGCGACTTGGAAGCGATGGAAGAAAAATCTGGCCGGTGTTTCCAATCCGAGCGCGAGTCGGGATATCGCGGCCTTCATCCTTGGGAGAGAAGGGCGGTAACAGATCGGTTTCCCGGCCTGCTCCTCTCAGCGGGAAAGATTAAGGGTTTGCAGGAGTTTTGGCCGACCTGCTGAGGAGTTGGGCAAAATAGAGATCGTCGTTCCATGTCGTCACGGCGACCCCGCCCACGGGCTTCCAGCCCTTGGAGAATTGAAGTTGAAGGTCATCGTTGAAGGGTTGCTTGAATCCGGAGATGACCTTGTACTCGAGGTTGAAAACGGAATTGGCCGTTGTCCCCGTTGTTGGGTCGGCATGCATATTTGGCAAGGAAGAGCCGAGCAGGAGGGTGGCGGCAAGGAGGAGGATGCTTTTCATTTCGGGTATTTGGTGCTGGTGGATAACAATGGGTGCTTAAAAGAGATCAGGGTAACGGGTTCGAGCAAGCCCCGTGGAGAAGGCATAAATTTCAGCGGCCCTCTGGGCGGACAGGGCTTGGGCGACCACCTCGCGGCAAGCCTTCATGTCGAGGCTTCGGATTGCCTTTTTTACTCTGGGAACAAGGACTCCGCTGGCACTGAGTTCATCTATCCCGAGTCCGATGAGGAGCGGCGTGAATTCGATATCTCCTGCAAGTTCCCCGCAGACGCCGACCCAGATCCCCTCTGCGTGAGCTGCATCAATGATGGTCTTGAGTATGCGGACAACTGCTGGATTCGACGCATCGTGGAGATGTGCGATCCGTTCGTTGCCCCTGTCGACGGCCATCAGGTACTGTAGGAGATCATTGGTCCCGATACTGAAGAACTTCACTTCGCGGGCCAGAATGTCTGCACTGATTGCAGCACTGGGCACCTCGATCATGATCCCGAGATCCATATCCTCCTGGAAGGTGATGCCCCGTTCACTCAGTTCCTTGATTGACTCCGCTAGCAAGGCCTTGGCGTGGAGGAGTTCCTCATGCCCGGAGATCATCGGGAACATCATTTTTAGATTTCCATGCACCCCCGCCCGTAGGATGGCCCTCAGCTGGGTCTTGAAAATCTCCGGATTGTTCAGGCAGAAGCGTATCGCACGACATCCAAGGAACGGGTTCTCCTCGTGGGCAAGGTCGAGGCACTCTGTAGGCTTGTCACCCCCGATGTCGAGAGTCCTGATGATCACGGCAGCGGGCTTGATCCGCTCGGCAACATGCTTGTAGATAGCGAACTGCTCCTCCTCATCGGGTGGAGTGCTTCTGTTAAAATAGAGAAATTCTGTCCGGTAGAGGCCGATGCCGTCGGCTCCACAGGCAGAAACCTCATCCAGCTCCTCGGGAAGTTCGATATTGGCAGCCAGCGTGATATGGCGCCCGTCCAGGGTGGAGGAGTCGCTTTCGCGGAGTGTTTCAAGTCCCGCCTCGACGTGTTCCTTCTCCTGCGCAAGCTGCTGGTAATGGGCGAGCGTCTCCGGCGACGGGTTGAGGAAGACCTTCCCGCTGTATCCATCCATGAGGACGACGGAGCCGTTCTCCAGATCGGAGCAGATCCCTTCCAGTCCCACGATCGCGGGAATCCCAAGGGAGCGCGCCATGATCGCCGTGTGGGAGGTCTTGCTTCCCTTTTCCGTGACGAATCCAGCGACATTGTCACGGTTCAACATTGCGGTATCGGAGGGGGTCAGCTCATCGGCCACGATGATGTGACTCCTGTCATGTCCGGTGATGTGATGGCCTGATTTTCCCAGCATGTGGCGGATGATGCGGCGTGCAACATCCTCCAGGTCGACGGCTCTTTCCCGCAGGTATGGATCCTCGATAGCCGAAAGGGTCTTGATGAAGCGGTGGGAGACGCCGTGAAAGACAAATTCGGCGTTGTGCTTTTCCCGTCTTATACCCTTGATGACCTCATCGATTAGTGTGGGATCTTCAAGCACCAGAAGGTGGGCGTCAAAAATGCCGGCATCACCGGATCCGGCAGATTCGGCCAAGCGTTCCTGGAGGGCCTGAAGCTCGCCACGTGTTGCAAGCAGAGATGCCTCAAAACGAGCAACTTCTGCATCCAATTCATTATCCTGAAGGTCCCGGAATGGGATCGATTCCTCCTCTTGGAAATGGATGAGCACTTTCCCCTCCGAGATCCCCGGGGCGACGGCCATGCCCTGAAAAATCCGTTCAGGCCCGGAGGAGGGAACGGACTGAGGAATAGGATTTTTTTTGCGTGAACGTTTACCCACAACCTGTGGATGTACAGAGGAGAGAGCGCCGGGTCAAAGATGTTATCCCTGCAGGCAAGATTATGCCTCTCCCCGGACCGGTGGCGTGGGTGTCTCGATGGCTTTGCAGATATCCCGCCAACCGGGGAAGTTCCACGCATTTGGAAAGTCTTTGCACTGTTGTGGTTTCACAGCCTGAATCGAGCACTCGTTCCCCTCTAGGAAAAAACAGGCCCCATCCGCCCTGTCGATCAGGGCCAACCCACCTCGGTTCGGGCGCAGGCGAGTATAATCCTGAATAAAGGTATCTTCCTCCATCCCGAGATGGGCGGCGATCGTACCGATTTCATCTTCCGTCACCCGTACGAAACCGGGCCAACGGCAACAGGCCGTGCAGCGTTGGCAGAGATAGGTGGGAGGCATAGCAGAAAGAATGAATTATGGATTATGAATTATGAAGAACTGAATCTATTCTTGAGCTCATGAAAATTCTCATCCTTGGCTCCAACGGCAGGCTCGGTTCCGCTCTGGCCCGATCATGGAGTAAGTCAACGGAGGCGGAGATTATTCCCCTAACCCGTGCCGAGGTCGATCTTTCCGATCCAGAGAAAGCCCAGGCGGGATTGGCATCCTATGATTTTGGAACGGGGGATGTTGTTGTGAACTGTGCAGCTGCCACGGACGTCGATGGCTGCGAGCGGGATCGGGAGCTGGCTACCCGGATTAATGCGGAGGCCCCTGGGCGAATCGCCCGGCTCTGTGCGCAACGAGGGGCCCGGCTCGTTCATATCGGCACCGACTATGTCTTTGATGGAATGCTCGATCGCCCCTACGCCGAGGAGGATGAGGCCAATCCCTTGAGTCATTACGGAGTGACCAAGCTGGCGGGGGATCATGAAGTCCTCATCGCTTCGCCGCTGCACTGCGTCGTTCGTGTCTCCTGGGTGTTTGGGCCCGACAAGCCAAGCTTTGTGGATGCTATCGTGCGTCGCGCACTGAGCAACCCAGAGGCCGCCGCTGTCCATGACAAGACCTCGTCCCCCTCCTACACCGAGGACATGGCGCTCTGGTTAGGAGAATTTTTGAAAACAGAGCTTCCCGGTGGGATCTATCATCTCTGCAATAGTGGAACCTGCTCCTGGCGCGACTACGGCGAATATGCAATGGAGTGTGCTCAGAAGAACGGCATTCCTCTTCTCACAACAAGCGTTGCACCATTGAAGCTTTCGGACATGCAGGCCTTTGTTGCCGTGCGTCCGCCGCACACGGCCCTCGACGCCTCGAAATTTGCGAGGCTCACCGGCATCACGCCGCGTCCATGGAAGGAAGCGGTGAAGGAGTATTTCGCACATTGGCGCCCCTGAATGTCCACGCACCGCTTTTATCTGGAACCCGAGAGATGGATTTCGGAGCACCCTGAACTGGATATTCCGGACTCCCATCACTGCGCCGATGTGCTGCGCCTTGGGGTGGGCGACACGATCGTGATCTTCGATGGTTGTGGCACGGCCGCGGAGGCGGAGCTTCTGGAAGTACATCGCAAGCGTTGTGCTCTTCGGATCGGCAACCCTCACCAGACTCCACCCTTGCGATGTGCCATTACGCTCGCTCAAGCTGTGCCCAAGGGGAAAAACATGGATCTCATCCTGCAGAAGAGCGTTGAGCTCGGTGTGGAGGAAATCGTCCCTTTGCTGACATCACGAACCGTCGTTCGGCTCGATAGCGCGGATGATGGCGAACGCAAAATGGAGCGCTGGCAACAGATTGCCCTCGAGGCCTGCAAGCAGTGTGGCCGTAACAGTGTGCCTCGAGTTGCGAACCCCTCGACTCTGGAGCAGTTCGTTGGACGGTCGCCCGCAGCCGGTCTGCTGCTCTTGGCTTCCCTTCATCCCGATGCCCGCACGATCAAAGAAGTGCTCGCGGAGTATACCGCTGAGAGTAATGGATCGCCCAGTAGCGTTACCATCCTTGTGGGGCCGGAGGGTGACTTCACACCTGCGGAGTTAACCCTCCTGAAGCAAGCGGGTGCCCGGTCGGTGACGCTGGGCCCGACGATTCTCCGAGCTGAAACAGCCGCCCTCTACTGCCTGAGTGTGCTTGGCCATGAACTTTTCTAGAATCGGAGCATCATCCCCAGTGCTTTTCTTTAGCCTTCAGCCTTCGCCTTCCAGCTTGTAACGTCATTCTCCATGTGCGCCGCCCATCTGTCCGATACCCAGAATCTTCCCGATGACCGGCAGATTCCGATCGACCGCGTCGGGGTCAAGGATCTCCGATACCCGATCCGCGTGCGCGACAAGAATCACCTTGAGCAGGGAACGATCGCCACGGTTCAACTGACAGTAGATCTCCCCCACCACTTCAAGGGAACTCACATGAGTCGCTTTGTCGAGGCGCTCAATTCGCATGGTCCCGTCCTGCATGTGCGCAATATCAGGGATATCTTGGTCCAACTCTCCGAAAGGCTGGAGAGTGATCAAGCGCACGTTGACTTTGAGTTCCCCTATTTTCTCGAAAAGCCCGCACCGGTCACCGGATCAGTCGGCCTTCTTGACTACACGGTTCGCTTCAGTGCGACACTTAGCGGAGGGCCCAAGGGAAAGGTGGATTTCATCGTGACGGTGGTGGTCCCAGTCACCACCCTCTGTCCCTGCTCCAAGGCGATTAGTGAATCCGGGGCGCATAACCAGCGGGGGCATGTGACCTTCTCCGTCCGCTGTGCCAAGCCGATGTGGATTGAGGAGATGATTCGTTTGGTCGAGGACTCGGCAAGCTCTGAGCTCTACAGCCTGCTCAAGCGTCCAGATGAAAAGTTCGTGACCGAGCGAGCCTATGCGAATCCCGTCTTTGTGGAGGATCTCGTGAGGAATGTCGCTGGTCGATCCGAGGAGGACGCAAACATTCTCTGGTACCGTGTCGAGGCAGAGAACTTCGAGTCGATCCACAACCACAACGCTTACGCCCTCGTGGAGAGGAAGGGATCCCGCGACGGGGCCAACTAAAGGCCTTCCCTGAAGCCATGGAACGCATCGCCCTCCTGCTGGCAACTATTTGCTATCTCTTCAGTTTCGGTCACACCCTTTTTGCCCTGGGGGCGGGCCGGTTCCAACCGGGAAGGTTCAACTTCATCGCCATGGCGATGGGAGCCTTGTCCCAAGGTTGGTATCTCTCGATGCGAGGGGCGGCAGAGCATGCCTGTCCGATCGGCAATCTCGCGGAGATCCTGATCTTCCTCTCGTGGTCGATCGCCTTGATTTATCTGGTGATCGGCCCAGCCTATCGGCTCTCTCTAATGGGGGCTTTCACGGCACCCATGGTGCTTCTCCTCCAAATCGTGGCCCTGTTATTGCCGGGAGAAATACGGCATGGATTTTTCCGTCCCAATCCCTGGGTTGAGACGCATGCCGCTCTTTCGATAGTGGCCTATGGTGCCTACGGTCTTGCCTGCGTGGCAGGGTTCATGTTTATGGTTCAGGAGGGACAGCTTAAGTCCCGCCGTCCAGCGCCGATCTTTCATCATCTTCCGCCGATCAGCATTCTCTCAGAAGCCATCAAGCGGTTGGTTTGGATAGGGTTTCTACTGCTTTCCCTCAGCTTTGCCGCGGGATTCATTGCCCGCCTCATGGTCTCCGGCGGAAAGTTCTGGTTCTCACTGCTCATCTGGTTTCTCTACGCGGGCATCCTTGTGGGCTCAAAGCAGGGTTTGCTTTCCGGAAGGCAGCTTGCCATCGCAACCTCCGCTGCCTTCCTGCTGGCCCTGATTCTTCTGCCGGTGATCGAAAAACTCTCCGCTCACGCATGAACATCCTCTGCGCCGGCCTCAACCACCGCATGGCACATATCGACGTGCGGGAGCGCTTTGCTGTGCGTGAAACCGAGATGGGCGACATGCTGGGCCGCCTCCGAGAGATCGAGGGAGTTACCGGCGCCGTGATGCTCTCGACCTGCAACAGGGTGGAGTTGTACGCCTCCAGTCTATGCCCCCTCAGGGCACTGGAGGGATTTCGGTTGATTCTTGCCGACCGGGCCGGCCTTGAAGCGCCCCTCTACCATCATGACACTCCTCATGCGGTGAGACATCTCTTCCGCGTCGCAAGTGGCCTTGACTCGATGGTAATCGGGGAGACGGAGATCTTGGGACAGGTCAAAAAAGCTTACGCTGCGGCCGCAGAGGCGGGCGCGGCGACCCGTCCGCTGCACAAACTCTTCCAGCATGCCTTTCGAGTGGCCAAGTCGGTCCGTACGGCAACCCAGATCACAAGCGGCCCCACTTCCATCGGGTCCGTCGCGGTGGAACTTGCCGGCAAGATCTTCGGGTCGCTGGTGGATCGCCGGGTCATGATCCTCGGGGCGGGAGAGATCAGCGAGCGGACCGCCCGTAGCCTTCAGTCACGAGGAGTGCGCAGCGTCATTGTTTCCAATCGGACCTATGAACGGGCGGCCGCACTGGCGGCTGAAATCGGCGGCATGGCCCTTCATTTTGATCACTGGGAGAAAGGCTTCGCTGACATCGACATCCTGATCAGTTCGACAAATGCACCGCACATGATCCTGACGCCCGAGAAGCTGGAACCTCTCCTGAAACTTCGCCGCGGCGCTCCTCTCTTCGTCATTGATCTGGCGGTTCCCCGAGATGCCGACCCATCCATCAATGAGATGGATGGAGTCTTTCTCTATGATATCGACAGTCTGGAACAGATAGCCTCCCAGTCATTGGATGTACGGCGTCAGGAGGTGGATCGCTGCGAGTCGCTGATTGAGCAGCACGTGGGAGGCTTCCTAAGTTGGATGAGAAGCATCCATGGCCCTGAAGCAACACCCTTTGGAAAAAAGGCATGAGCCCGACCTCAAGTCCTCTCATCCTTGGCACACGCGGGAGTGACCTTGCCCTCGCCCAGTCCGCACTCTTCCGGGGGGCGCTTGAATCTGCTCATTCTGGGCTGTTGATCAATCAGAAGATCATCACCACCACGGGCGATGCCCGCACAATGATGCCTCTCCATGAACCGACCGCCGAGGGAGCCGGCCTCTTCACCAAACAGCTTCAGGAGGCGCTCTTGCGCAAGGAAATCGATGTTGCAGTGCACAGCCTCAAAGATCTTCCCGTGGAGACCCCTCCGGGTCTCACGCTCGCAGCGATCCTTCCCCGTGCCTCTACAGCAGACCTCTTGGTCTCACGACACCACGGGGGAGTTGCGGGGCTTCCCGTGGGTGCTGTCGTTGGAAGCAGCAGCCCCCGACGCATGCTCTTACTGAGCCGTCACAGACCCGACCTGAAGTTGGTACCGATCCGCGGAAATGTCCCGACGAGACTCGCCAAGATCGTGCAGGGAGAGGCATTCGACGCAACGATCCTGGCGGCTGCGGGATTGGTGCGTTTGGGTCATGATGTTTCAAAAGGATCCTTACAGCTTGCAGGTGCGACCCTTCTGCTCGAGTCCTTGGAATGGATGCTCCCGGCCCCAGGGCAAGGAGCTATTGCCGTGGAGGCCCGTCACGGCGACCGGGCAGAGGAATTAGTCTCTATTCTGCATGATCGGATGACCGCGCGATGTGTCGAGGCAGAGCGTCTGGTCCTCAGGTATCTTGGTGGTGGGTGCCAAATGGCCCTCGGTGCTCTGGCCACCGAATCCCACGAAGGCATTTCCCTGAAGGCCGTATTTATTCCGTCCGCCGTGACATCTCTCCGTTCCGCTTACGCCTCCGCCAGGTCTCCCTCCCGGGTGGCGCGGCTGGTCGCCGACCAACTTTTGTCCGCATGAAATCCTCGACCACAAAATCCTCAAAACCCACGAAGACATCTGCAGAAAAAACAACGGAAGGAGTCTGTTATCTTGTCGGGGCTGGGCCCGGAGATCCAGGTCTGCTGACCTTGCGGGGACGCGAGTGCCTCGAGCGTGCCGATGTGGTGATCTATGATTATCTGAGCAACGCCGAATTTCTCAACTTTGCACCGCCAAAGGCCGAAAAGATCTATGCCGGAAAAACAGCGGGAAGGCACGCGCTCACGCAGGAGCAGACGAATGAACTGATTGTGAAACACACCCGTGAAGGAAAGCGGGTTGTACGTCTCAAGGGGGGGGATCCCTTCCTCTTCGGTCGTGGTGGAGAGGAAGCCGGGGAACTCTCGGCGGAGGGGCTTCGTTTTGAAATCGTCCCCGGAGTCACCTCGGCGATCGGCGGCCTTGCCTATGCGGGCATTCCAGTCACGCACAGGGCCAGCAATGCTGTCTTGACCATCTTCACCGGCCACGAGGAGCCTGGAAAGAAGGCCTCTGGACTCGACTACAAGTCAATCGCCTTGGCTCCTGGAACCAAGGTCATGCTCATGGGGGTCGAGCGCCTTGCCGCAATCACCGGGGAACTCGCCGCCGCGGGCATGTCCGCGACGACGCCTGTGGCTCTTGTGCGCTGGGCGACGACGGGTCGGCATCAGACGCTTGTCGGCACGCTAGGAACCATTGCGGCACTCGCCGAGGAGAAGCAGTTCAAGGCACCGGCTGTCGCGGTTTTTGGGGATGTCGTGAACTTGCGTGATACGCTCAGTTGGTTCGAGAGGCGGCCACTGTTCGGTCGCCGCATCGCCGTGACCCGTAGCAGGCAGCAGTCGGGCGGCCTTCTGGCATCGCTCCGCGAACTTGGCGCCGACGCCTACGAGATACCGACGATCCGGATCGAGCCTCCTGCAGACAAGACCCCCTTCATCGAGGCAATGCTGGATGTGCGCGCCTATGATTGGCTCGTATTCACGAGTCCCAACGGGGTGGAAGCCTTCTTCAACGCCTTCTTTGCCTCGCACACAGATGCCCGCGAACTCGGCGGTGCGCGCATCGCCGTCATAGGGAATGGCACGGCAAAGAAGGTACGTGAGTACCGCTACGATGTGGATCTGATCCCGGAGGAATTCGTGGCAGAGTCACTTTTAAAAGCATTCAAGGAGCTGAATGTCGAAAACCTTCGGATGCTTCTGCCTCGTGCCGCGGGGGCCCGCGAAATACTGGCTGTCGAACTCGAGAATCTAGGTGCGATCGTGGACGACGTGCCTGTGTACCAGACCGTTCCCGAGACGGAGGATGTCTCGGGTGGAATCAGGCGCTTCAGGGAAGAGGGGGCGGACATGATCACTTTCACGAGCGCCTCGACAGCCGCTCATTTCATGGCCCTGGGCCTCTCACTGCCTGCCGGAATGAAGACGGCCAGCATCGGTCCCGTGACCACCCAGGAGATGGTGAGTCTCGGCCTCATTCCCGACGTGGAGGCCAGCCAGCACGATATTCCGGGGCTGGTACACGCAATAAGCTCTTTTTATGAAGGGGAAAAATAAGGAGGCTTCGGACATGGTTCTCATTTTGGTGGCGCACCGCCGCTTCCGGCCGTAAAAAGGAACAAGAAAGACAACACTATGCAAATCCACCTTAGCCCTCGTCACATAACCCTTACCGCAGCCATCCATACTCATGTGGCTGAAAAAGTCGAACACCTTGAGGAGTACACGGATCAGATTCTGGCAGCCCATGTCGTACTGCTCTTTGACGAGCATCGCTCCAAGAAAAAGGACTTTCAGGTCAAGATCCACATTGCCATGCCAGGCAAAGATCTTCATGCGGAGGACGCGGAGGATGACCTCTACTCCGCCATCGACAAGACAGTCCACAAAATCGTCCAGCAACTCCGTAAGCGGAAGACAAAGATCAAGGAAAAGGGGAAGCACAAGCTCCAGGTCGCCAGGGAAATTGAACGCCACGGCTACCGCCGTTAAGTTTCCCGCTCCCGGTATTGATGGAGTCGGAATACAAAGTCCAGCTGGAGGCCTTTGAGGGGCCTCTTGATCTGTTGCTCTACCTCGTTAAGAAGGACGAGGTAGACATTTACGACATTTCCATCGAGCGGATCACAACGCAGTATCTGGCTTACATCGAGACCTTTGAGGTTCTTCATATCGAGGTTGCCGGCGAGTTTCTCGTCATGGCAGCGAACCTTCTCTATATCAAAAGCCGCACTCTTCTGCCAAAGGATCAGCAGATGCCCGAGGAGGAGACAGAAGAGGACGATCCTCGCTGGGAGTTGATCCGTCAGCTCATCGAGTATCGTAAGTTCAAGGAAGCCGCCGCCCACTTGCGCACTCAGGAGGACCTTCAGGCGGCGCTTTTCCCCAGAGCTGTCTCCCTGGATCCAGTGCACGCCCCTCTGCTGGATGAGACGATGATGATCGGCGATGTCGGGATATTCGATCTTATCAATGCCTTCCAGAAAGCGCTCAGGCGGCTTCCCACAGAGGAGAAGCAGGGAGAGATTCACGGGGAGGTCTTCACCGTCACCGACAGGATCAACCACCTCATGGTGGTTGTCGACCGTGGCGTCTCGATGCGTTTTGAGGAGCTTTTTGGGATGGCTGCCACCCGCTCTGAGCTTGTCGTGACGTTTTTGGCGATTTTGGAACTCATCCGGGTGAAACAATTTCGCGTGCGTCAGGAGCAACAATTCGGTGAAATCTGGTTGGATCGCACCCTTGAGGGCGAAGAAAACGAAGCTGAAACTTCCGAGGAACCAGATCTTCAAGAAACCCCATGAGCAAGAACCAAAAATCACGCAAGAAACGGACGAGCGAGGAGAATCTCAGCAAAGAGAAGACGGAAGCAATCCAGGCAGAGGATGCCCCACGTGATCCCGAGATGCATGAAGGTGATGGGCTTCCCGAGAAGATGGGTTCTAATGAAGAGGCTCGCATGGGTGACAGTGACGGTTCAATCAAAGTGAGTGGCGAATTAAGCGGAGATGGAGAATCAGACCCATCGCATGAACTCCCCGAAGCTGTTCCCGCTGACGCCCTGGGCGCAGATGTGCCGGAGGGTGTCGTCCCTCGCCTCGCCCATGTGATCGAGGCGATCCTGTTCGCATCCCAGAAAGCAGTTTCACCCAAAGAGTTGCTCACCCACCTCAAGAGCGCTGCGATTGCTGATCCGAATTCTGCGGCAACCTCTTTCGCCAGAATCCGGGAGAGCGAAATTCAAGAGGCTCTGCAGGAACTCCAAGCCGAGGTGGCCGCCTCCGGAAGGGCCTA
>WBXH01000025.1 GCA_008933015.1 Verrucomicrobiota bacterium
CCGATGGCGGCTAAGTTGGCCTTCCTTGTCTTTGGTCCGATGATGGATTTCAAACTCCTCTTTCTCTACGGGGCGGCCTTCTCCAGACGATTCATTCTCTTTCTGGCTGTCGGTCTCTTCGTTGTGATCGGCCTGTTATGCTGGAGAATCTCGGCGCTGAATCTGGGATGGTGATGAAGAAGGCAGCCTTTAGCTTTCCAGTCAGGCCGTTCAGGGATTTCCTCCTTCTGCTGCTCTGGGGGGGCTCCATCCTCTGGCTTTCGTCTCGCGGGACGCTGGCACTCTACCTCCACCCATCCATCCAGCCCTATACTCTAGGTGCTGGTGTCTTCCTTCTGGTGCTCGCTGCCTTCGCCACAAGAGGCATCCTGATTAAGGAAACCAAGGGAGGCGAGACTCATCACTCCGCTCACGACCATTCCTGCTGCTCCCATGGCGAGCATCACGACCATGGTCACCATGTTGAGCACGAAGGGCATGAGTATTCCCATGATGAAGGCAATGGATTCTCATCTCTGATCGTTAAAACCCTCCTGCTTCTTCTCCCCTTGGCGATGATCTATGCCGGCACCGGAACCAAGTTCTCGATCTCTACCGTACAAAACAGGGGGATTGTTCAGGATCTGGCGAATCTTCCTGCAGCAAAGCCTAGTAATGAATCGGCTAAGGCCGCTACTGCCACTCTCTCAAACCCCTCATCTCCAGCGATGCCGATCCAGATCATTGATCTGCTCTATGCGGTACAGATGCCTTCGTATCGTGAAGAGTTTGAGGGGAAGCAGGTTGAAATGACCGGTCAGTTTGTTCCCCTTACGACCGGTAATCCAAAGGGTGACCGTTTTCAGGCGATCCGTCTTTTCATCACCTGCTGTGCCGCCGATGCCAAGCCTGTTGGGGTCACGGTACGCTATCACGGATCATTGAAAGTTCCTGAGATGGGCTGGATCAAGATCACAGGTATCCCGACCTTCCCAATGGAAGGGGGCAGAAGAGCTGCAGTGCTCGAAGCAATCAAGGTTGAAGAGTGTGCAGCTCCCGATGAGCCTTTCGTTTATTAAAAAAGTCCCTGCGGTCATGGTGAACTAATTCTGGATGCCATGATATCCGAAGCTAAGAAGCCGATTCCCCATTCATTAACTGTGTCATGTTGCTCTCCACGAATATGGCTGATGGTTGCTGTACTCCAACTGAATGGACTTCTACTTTCCCATCAGGCACACGCCGCATCAACCGAGTGGAAAGAGGCACTTCCAGGATGGAAATACGTTTTTCCCCGTGATCATGGTCCTCACAGTAACTTCAAAACAGAGTGGTGGTATGCAACCGGAAACCTCACCGATGAGCAGGGTCATGAGTATGGTTTTCAACTCACTTTTTTCCGCCAGGGGATTCTTCCAGGTGGTAAACCTGCGGGATCCTCCAGGTTCCGCCTGAGCGAACTCCCCTTTGCACATTTCGCCTTCACGGATGTGGGAGCGCACACTTTCCGATCTTATCAGATTTCCTCTCGTGGAGCCTTCGGGGAGGCAGGGTTTGCCATTCCCCCAGGGCGCATGGCTTGGCTGAATGATTGGTCCCTCGCGATGAATGATCGTGGTGACTTAATGCTCAAGGCCGACACCCAGCAGCAGGGTGAGGAAAGGGGGGTTGACCTGAAACTTGTCGAGGAGAGGGCTCCGCTCATTCATGGCGTGGATGGGATCAGTAGGAAATCGTCCAAGCCGGGCCATGCTTCCCATTATTATTCACTCACTCACCTCAAGGCGACGGGCTCGGTGATTGTTAATGGAAAAGCTCACGCGGTCAGTGGTCTTGTCTGGTTTGATCATGAATGGGCCACCAACCAACTTGATAAGGGTGACTCTGGGTGGGACTGGTCGGGTCTTCATCTGAGTAATGGTGATGACCTCATGATTTTTCAAATCCGTGATTCCCAGGGAAAACCCTCTTTTCTGACAGGAACGCTCCGTACCCCTGAGGGCAAGGTACAAACGATCAACGATCTCTCCATGACACCTCACGATCCTTGGAAGAGTCCTCACACGGGTGGTCTCTACCCCTCTTCCTGGGATATAAAAATCCCCTCGCGGAATCTGGAGCTTACTCTCTCTCCGAAAGTATCCGATCAGGAACTCGTTCTTTCCCCCTTTGCCTATTGGGAGGGGGCTGTTCGGGCAAAAGGGGTGAAATCCGGAACGTCCATCACTGCCGAAGGGTACTTGGAAATGACGGGATATGGGGGCAAGACACTCGGACTCGGGGAGTAGTGCCGCAAGATTATTGATCCTTAAGCACTAGAAATCAATTCAGCCCTTCCGGTCTTCACGGCCGAGTACTAGACCAATCTAGTAGCGTTTGGTGAGTAGTTGCTTGGGCCTACTCTTTGTGTTCCGTGGGATCGACCTGCAGCGCCTGTTGAAAGGCGGGATCCGCGCCCAACTGCTGGAAGATTGCTTCCCTGGAGATCTGTTGAAGAGCATTGCTGCCACCAAGTACCACGGCCCGATGAAGGTTCGTGTACCCCTCGGCCCTGTTCCCAGTGATCAGTTCGTATTTTGCAATCGTGAAGGGGACATCCCACTGATCGGGTTGTGCTTTTTTAAGAGCCTTGGCCACTTCGAGTGCTTGAGGAATCCTACTCTGGGTGGCGTAGAAGTTGATCATGTCACGCAGGAAAGAAACATCTCCGGGTGAAGCGGCGATTACCCTTTTGATAGTGGCATCGACCTCGGCTTGACGACCCAGAATCATCAAGTTTTGAAGCACTTGGGCCAGCAGTTGCCTGTTAGCGGGACTAGCCTGTAGTTGCATCATTTGTTGAGGGAGATCTTGGGAGGCCTTGTAGCGCGCTTCGGTAGCGACTTTGAGGCGCTGCAGGATCTTGCTGTTGGGATCGAAGGGGATCGATTCGACGATCAGGTCACGCGCATCCTTGAACCGACCCTCCGAGGAGAGCAGGTTGACGAGATTACTGGTCGTCTCTGTATTGCCCGGCCACATGGAGAGAGCTTGACGATAGGCCCGTTCGGCCTCGGGTCTCATGTTGCGGAAGCTATAAATATTTCCTCCCGTGTTCCGAAGCTTGGCGAAGGAGTGGAGGGCAAGGTCGTCGTTACGGAACCCTGGAACGGCATCGAGTTTTTTGATGTAATCATCCCACCAGGCGAGGTCCTTTTCCGCAGTTCCCGGAGGCAAGGCGTCCATCTTGTCATGGGCGATCTCATAGCAAAGTCCGTGTGGGATTGCGTAAGGATACGACCACTGCATCGGGAAGCTCTCCTCAACGTAGAAATGGCGGGGTGATCCATCCTTCTTGTCCCGGTTGTGGAGGAAGATCCATTCACCGACAGCCGAATTTAGCGCCACGGGATCGCTTTGCGGATTGGGTGTCGTTGTCGGATTCTCCTGATATTTGCGCATCAGGACTTCAAAGAGTCCCATGATATCCTCGCGGTGGGGAAGGGTCAGGTATTCCGCAGGATAGGTGTGCTCGCGACCGAGCACTTTCTCGAACCAGCTGAACTCCGTGGGACGCTCCGTAGTGTAATGAGAGCGGATGTAACGGTTGTAGAAAGTATCAGCCAAGGCGTTTTGGGTGACGATGTAGAGATCGCGGCGATCAAAGTTGGGATCACGTTTGGTCGTCTCAAAACTCTCACCGAAGACCATGTAGGTCGGTACGAATCGTCCCGGATCGGTTCCGCCGAAGACAAAGCTATCCTTTTCCAGATCGGCCAGCATGTCATGGCCATACATCCATCCGAACCAATGTCCCCTCTGCGTGCTCGCAGGAAGGCAGATCACGAAGGTGTAAAATGCCGCCGCAACGGCTGCAACTGAAACAAGGCCTCGTGACCAGACGCCCCTCGGGAAAGTCTTTTCCAAATAGGAGTAAAGAAGCGTCCCCCCGAAGCAGGCCAGCATGATGAAAAATCCGTAGGCCAGACTCTGATACTGGTACTGCATGTCCCAGCCGGCCTTGTCATACCCGTTGTTATAGGAGAGGGGTTGGAGGAATGCGGAAAGACAGAATCCAATGACCAGAAGGTAAAACCAGATGCGCTGTTCACGGGGAAGGCGCCAGAAGAGTAGGAACGCAGAGAGGGCAAAAATCAGGGGAACGGGTGATACATTCTTCGCGAGAACAGCCCAGAAGACCTTGCAGTATCCCGTGAAAGACTGGAGTGCCGTCTCTTCATCGGGAGCCTTGGGGCCCTTCTCCTTTTGAAGAGGGGGCACTCCTACCAACTTGCCAACCACTCCTTGAAGTTGATCCGCAAGCGTTCCCCAATACTGGGATCGGTTGATGGCGTAGAAGAATCCCTCCGGGGTGCTGCAGTAGCTCCAGTTCATGGGAGGATTCGTCGATGAGGCGAACGGCATGTAGGCGTAAGGAAGGAGTCCGGCGAAGACCGCCACGACGATCAGGATGCCTTGGCGCCACTCTGTCAATTTCCGACGAATGGCAATCAGCGCGATGAATCCGGCTCCGACGACATAGAGGAGACGGACTGCCGCCTTCATGGCCAGGGCATGGTATTGGTCGGTGGAGAGGTAGGCGAATCCCAGATAGAGGAGAGCTGCTGTGAAGAGGCTGTAGAGGGCGTATTCCCAGAAAAGTTCGGCATGGAGGAGTAGGATCACGAGCAACGGCAGCAGGGCCATCGCAAGGGTCATGTGGTGATTACTCATTCCGAGCGCAAAAAGGAAGACCACCCAGACAAAAGCATTCTTCCAGTGAGGTCTTCTGATCCAGATATAGGTCAGCATCAGGAGCGTCATCATCAGGCAGACGTGAAGGGCGTAGAGTCCCTTGCCCACGACGGCGTGTGACCAGATCGGGGTCACCCAAATGAAGATGAGCGTGGAGGCGACCGAGAGAATGGTGGCGGGACGGCGAGCCAGTCCGACCCAGCTGGCGGCATTGAGGGAGATCAGGGAGAAGACTCCGGCTCCTGTCGCCATGCAGAGTCCTGAGAAGAGATTGATCTTCCAGGAACCATTGCCGAAGGGCAGCAAGTGGCTGAAAAGTCCTGCCAGGATCGTCCAGAGTGGATACCCCGAAGGATGCATCACCCCGAAATGAAGCGCGGCCGTTGCCATCTCTCCATCGTCGTTCAGACCGATGTTGGGCATTGCGGTGTACCAGTAGGTGGCCAGCGCGATCAGAAAGCAGATAAGAGCGGTCAGACGCTCCTGCTTGGTAAAGATCCGGAAGGGGTGAATGTGATCCCCGTTCTGGGAGTCTGGTTCGGGTGTCTTGGCTTCGATGGCGGAGGAAGTATTCATAGGGAGAATGGAAGTAAGATCGAGGGGTTAAGTTCGAGAATGAGGATCAGAGGCTAGGACCCTGGGGCGTCTTTACTCTTGGGTGATCGACGCATGCCGTTCTGAAAGAGGAGGGACCAGACCATCAAGAGAGCCTCCACGATGATTTTCTTGGACATCTTCGAGGTACCCTCCACACGGTCTGCAAAAATAATAGGCACCTCGACGACGCGCAGGCCCTGACGCCAGACGCGGTGGTTCATTTCGATCTGAAAGCCGTAGCCGTTGGACTTGACGGTTGGGAGATCGATGGCTTCCAGAGTCGCCCTGCGCCAGCACTTGAATCCACCCGTCGGATCCCAGACGGGAAGCCCGGTGATCCACTTGACGTAGTAAGAGGCCCCGACGCTCAGAACGAGGCGCTTCAGCGGCCAGTTGATGACTCTTATCCCGCCTGCATAACGGGATCCAATGGCAAGGTCGCCATTCATCTCACAGATGCCCGCAAGGAGTTTGGGGACATCTTCCGGAGAGTGGGAGAAGTCGGCGTCCATCTGGACAATCAGATCGAATTGCTGCTCCAGAGCCCATTGGAATCCGGCGATATAGGCGCGTCCGAGTCCATTCTTAGCTGTTCTGGCGAGCAGGTGAATCCTCGGATTGATCGCAGAATGATCAGCAACCCACTGTCCGGTTCCATCGGGAGACCCATCATCAACAACGAGGATTTCCACGTGATCTGGCAGGGCAAGAAGTCGTTCGACCAGTTTTGGAAGGTTTTCCCGTTCGTTATAAGTGGGTACTACGACAAGCTTGCGTTCAGACATGAGATCAGTGGGATAAAGGGGAAAAGGGAGAATTTAACCACTCAACAATGCCAGTCCAGTGCTAATTATGGCTTTTTCTGTTACTGAAAACAGACACCAGAAACTATCGGGAGACTGGAGTCGAAGATCGCAAAGATTCCAATGAACCTAGCGGGTTCTTGTGAATCACTACTGCAACTTGATCTTAGGATGACGCTGTATCCCCTCCAACAACTTCTTCATGGCAAAGAGAAATCCGCCTCCACTCCTTTCATTTCTCAAGTAAGGATTGTTATTGTGTCTAGCCATCTTGATCGCCAACTCAAGTGATTTATGGCACGAGTGAACGACTTGATGGTCCTTTTGATGGATGGTGACGACCCATGGAGAATCACCCGTAGAGTCCAACCCCAAATATAATTGGTGACGGATGTAAGACTTACCTACTTCCAGGCTGTTTTTGATCTCCGTGAAAGATTCGGATGTAACGACGCCTTCTAACTGGGTGCCGTTATTCTGATCTTTACGAAATAAGACGAATACACGCTCTTGTGAAATGTTATCTACAATGCTCATGGGGGTGTCATATCTTTAGAGATAAATCAGATAAGGCGCAATTTATTCCACTAACTAAAGCGAAAGTAATTCAATAATAATAAACCGATGCATATCAGATAACATGCAGAGATCGGTTTTCTATCGCTAACAATATTGGAAGAGCTCCGATGACTCCCCAATGAGGCGAGAGGAAAATTCCGCTCACTAAAATAAGTTTAAGATTACTGATTGGCTTCTTGAGGAATGGTTGGATTGCTGAACTCATGAGCGCTCAAGCCTTACTCGGAGGCTTCTCGACAAGGAAGTGTGTCCGATCTGTGCTATAGAATGACATTGCCCGATGAGGGGTTCATCCCTCTTAATCGTGCGATGAAGCAATGGGGGGTACTTTTTGACTGGGACGGAGTGGTGATCGATTCTTCTGCACAGCACGAGCGTGCTTGGGAGCTAATCGCTGAGGAGCGGGGACTTTCGCTTCCGGAGGGGCATTTCAAGGCCGGCTTCGGGAAGAAGAACGAAGTGATTATTCCTGCACTGGGCTGGGCGACTGATCCTTCCGAGGTAAATGCTCTCTCTTTCCGAAAAGAGGAACTCTACCGGGAACTTGTGGCCAAGGATGGGGTACTCATTCTCCCGGGTGCCCGTGAGTTGCTCCTCTCCCTCAAGGAGGAGGGAGTCCCGCGTGCCCTAGGCTCCTCGACTCCCCGTGAGAACCTGGACGCCCTCTTTGCGGCCACGGGGCTCGATGCTCTCTTTGATGAAATTGTTTGTGGGAGCGATGTTCTCCATGGGAAGCCCGATCCCGAGGTCTTCCTGAAAGGTGCCTCCTTGCTTGGCATCGAACCCGTGCGGTGCATTGTGATTGAGGATGCCTTTGCCGGTATTGAGGCCTCGCGACGCGCTGGAATGAAAGTTGTCGGGGTGGCGACGACGAATCCAGTCGATGAACTCCTGATGTGTGATCTGGCGGTCAGTTCGCTTGAGGAGATCACGATCGTTGAGCTTTCTGTCCTCGCTGGGAGTCTTTCCTGATGAATCCCGACGCCTCGGTGGACTACGTCCTGATCTTACTGCTTCCGCTTGGCCTCATCCTCCTTGGGGGGCTCTGTGTGATGGCTGATGTCGTGTTGCTGAAAAGGCGAGGGGACGCAGATTCTGTCTCCTCCTTCATCGGCTCCGGATCGCGTCCCCGTCCCGGTCTCAGATTGGCCTCCGTGTTTTTATTCACGATCGCCACGGCGGTCTCCACGAGGGATCTACTCATCCTGCTTCGGGAGACCTCGACGCTCATGCTTTCGGTCTGGATGGGCATCGTGGCCACGGGGATCTCCTTTCTGATCCTCCTTTTTGGAATTCTTCTCCCTCGGGCTCTGGGGGAGACGCTCCACGAGTCATTACCGATCCGCGCCATCGCAAAGCTGACACACTGGCTGACGGTTTGGGTCGATCCCTTGGCAGAGTTGGGGTGGGGAGCTGTTACCGCCGTGCTCGCTCTCCTTCATCTTGATAGGAAGAGGACTGCGGAAGAGAGCGAGGACGAGGTTCTCCAGATCATGGACGAGGGACTTGAGAGCGGTGCCTTTGACCCTATGGAAAAGGAGATGGTCGAGGGAGTGCTCGATCTTGACGAGCAGTCGGCGGCCGAATTGATGACGCCGCGATCACGCGTTACCTGGCTGGATCTTGAGGATCTGGATGAGGTGAACTGGCGCAGGATCGCAGGCGCAGGTCATTCCGATTACCCGGTCTTTCAGGGCACCCACGACAATATCATGGGGATGGTTGATGTGAAATCCCTCTGGGCCAATGTCTCCATGACCGGAGGGGTCCGTCTTGCCGATGTGCTCACCCCTCCGTTGTTTGTTCCTGCGACGATGACGGCAACGCGCCTGATCGAGGAGTTCAGGAATGTACGCCGTCACGTGGCCCTGGTGGTCGATGAGTTCGGTGTGGTCGAGGGAATGGTGACCCTCAAGGACGTGGTGGAGGCCATTGTCGGTAGGCTTCCCGAGCGGGGAGTCCGTCAGCAATATCCGGAGATCATTACCCGTGAGGATGGAAGCTGGCTTGTTGATGCCCAACTTGACTTTGCGGAAACGGCAACGGCGATCGGACTCGTTTTCTCCAAGGAGGAGCTTGAGGCAAACAGGTACCAGACCATCGGTGGATATGTCCTCCACCATCTTGGTCATATTCCCATCGAGGGTGAAAAATTCAAGCAGGATGGATTTCGCTTTGAGATCGTCGACATGGACCGCCAGCGGATCGATAAGCTTCTGGTCTCACGACTGCCGATTCCTACACCCACCCTTCCCGGAAGCTCCAAATGATCGCTGCAGTCTTTCATCCGGAGCTCTTCCCGATGGCAAGAGTCTGGTGGCTTTACGGACTCTTCTGCCTTCTTATCCTCGCGAGTCTCTATTGGGATTTGCGTGGTAAGGAGGGGAAGGAGCATGTCATCGGCCATCGCGAGGCTATCCAAGGTGTCGTCTTCTGGATCGGATTGGCACTGCTCTTCTGTGGAGGACTCTATTGTTTCGGACTGTGGGAGTTTCCACTCGATCCGAGTCTCGCCGGATACGATCCAAAGGCTCTTGCCAAGCAGTGCAGTCTGGAGTTCCTCTCCGGGTACCTGATTGAGAAGAGTCTCTCCATCGACAACCTTTTTATCTTCCTGGTTGTTTTCGACTTCTTTGCAATCCCAGAGAAGTACCGCCACCGTGTCCTCTTCTACGGCATCCTCGGAGCGATTGTCTTCAGAGCGTTGTTCATCGCTCTGGGATCCATGCTCATGCAGATCTCCTGGGTTCCTCTGATCTTCGGTGTCTTCCTAGCATTCACGGGACTGAAAGTTGCCTTCGGTCCCGAATCCCATCCCGATCCCTCGAAGAATGTGCTGATTAGATTGTTGAAGCGGTTTCTACCGATTTCCCCAGCTCTCCATAACCAGCGATTTTTTGTTCATGAGGGGGGTCGGTGGCTGGGGACTCCACTGCTTATGGCGCTACTATTTCTGGAGTTCACGGACATTGTTTTCGCAGTTGATAGTGTCCCGGCGATCTTCGCCATCACCAAGGAACCATTCCTTGTCTTCACCTCGAACATCTTTGCGATCCTGGGCCTTCGCTCCCTCTTCTTCCTGCTCGCGGGGATGGCCTCCAAGTTTCACTACCTCAAGTATGGACTGGGATTCATCCTCTGCTTCGTAGGACTCAAGATGTCATGGCTAGACCCTCACTTTGACGGACATTTCCCAACGGTCTGGTCCCTTGGAATTATTCTCACGGCACTACTGCTATCAGCTCTCTTTTCCACATTTTTCCCAAGGAAGAGTCCTGACTCCGACTGATCGCTATCCTCGGATTAGTGCAGAGATAAAATGTCAGGGAAGCCTGCGTCCCTGAATGATTTGGATCAGAAGAACCACAAGGACGAAGACAAGTAGGGTGTGGAAGAACCCACCCGTTGAACTTCCGAAGAGAAAAGGAAGCTAGGCTCTCAGGCAATTCCTCGATTTTCTCAATCCGAAGAGTGGAATAACAAATTAGCGGTACACGGCTTGGGATTTTTCGTTAGCAGTCTAAAATCTCGTGATCACTATTTAGTCACGGCCTGATTCTCCGAAGTGTGAACCTGTGAATTAAGAGTTTTTACAAAAACATCTACCTTCATGGGTTTCCCGTAGAGATAACCCTGCATCAATGTGCATCCAAGCGATGCAAGATATTTTGCCTGGGATTCCTGCTCCACTCCCTCTGCAATAAGTGTGTAGTTGAAAATCTGTCCGATCCCGGTAATTGCTCTGAGAAGGTCATTGCTGTGTTTATCGCCCGGGATGATCCCCTTCAGGAAAGACTTGTCGATCTTGATCGTGTCGATCGGCAGTGCTGTCAGGTATTGAAGATTACTAAAACCAGTTCCGAAGTCATCGATTGCGATATGGACTCCCGCTTTACGAAATTCATTCAGATTTTCAAGGAGCCAAGGATTGTTTGTCTGGAGATGTGACTCGACGATTTCAATGCGCAACATTGAGGGTGGAATTTTGGCTTCTTCCAAGCGAGTCAGGCATATCATCGCGTATCCGTGGGTGACCAGAATGGTGGGGTTGACATTGATGGAGATCCGGAAGTCGGGTGTCGCTGAGAACTCCTGAAGGTGCGCTTGTAGAATACGAAGAGTCTCGGCAAAGACCCAATCGTCGATTTTCGGGAGGATCCTTAGGCGATCCAGTGATTCCATGAAGGATTCCGCCTCGAGGACTGTTCCTTGCTTATCAACGATCCTGAAAAGGGCTTCGGCAGAGGCAATTGCTCCCGTTGTGAAGTCGATAATAGGCTGGAGTGCTATGAACATGCGTTTCTCCTTCACGGAGTCACGGATCAATCGATCCAGATCGTGCCTAAATCTGAACTCCTTGATGATTTGGTTGTCCGCGATGCAGTAGTGTTTTCGTTTCCCGGTCTTCACCAGATACATCGCCTCCTCTGCGCGTCGGACAATCTCCGATGTGGAGATCTCGTTACTATCCAGCATACAGCAACCGATGCTCGACCCGATCCGGATCTCAAGCTCTCCCAGAGCGAACGGCATGGCTAAGTTACGATGAATACGCTCGAGTAACTGTTCCAAAGCTTTCCGATCAGCTATTCCGAGGGAGATGAGAACAAACTCATCGCCGCTAAGGCGTCCCATCAGATCCTCCCCACGGCAGATCCCTTTGAGTCGTTGCGTTACTTCGATAAGCAGACGATCTCCTATCTGGTGTCCGAAGTTATCATTCACCTCTTTGAAGCCGTCTAGATCGACAAACAACAATGCCGAGGAGGGGTTGGACGGGTCAGTTGTCGCGATTGCCCGCCCCAACTGTTCCATAAAGACAGTTCTGTTTGCCGCTCCGGTAAGACCGTCGTGCGTGGCTTTCCTCTGGAGTTCCAGGTTCACAAGTTCCCGTTCCGCGACGATCCCAAGATTCGTGGCCATGATGTCAAAGACTTCCCTGATCCTAGGGTCCATCTTGCGGTGATCGGGGTAGATTAGCTCGATGACGGCGACCAGACGATCGCGAATCCTGACGGGTACGACTAGGTAAGAATACTCCGGACGCAGCTCACCTGTAGAGATAAACTCCGTTTTTGAAGCATCACCCGTCGGGTGCTGGGGGGCGGAGTCAAGTCGACCCCAGAGTAGGTTTAATTCGGGATCTTTAGGGAGGAGCGGATTGTAGATAATGCCGGTTGTCCCGCCGGTCTGCATATTCCTGATTCTGCAGGACAGGTAGCCTAGGTTTGGGTCGAGGTGATCGATCAGACTATGAAGCGCATCATCAAAGGTGGGGGCCGTGATTGCCATCTCTGTGGAGGCCCGCAGGAGGTTGCTGTAGACCTGCTTTTCCCGTATCAACAGGCTCGTGAGTTCCCGATTCGAGCGATGGATCGTGATGTAATCCATTGCAATGGCGGCGAGGGAATGAAGGGCCTTGATCTTTTCCTGGGAGAGAGAGCCCGGTTTTTGATCGATAACGCAGAGGCTTCCTATGGGAAGGCCATCTCCCTCATCTAGTGGAATGCCCGCATAGAAACGGATGTGGGGTTCGCCTGTGACATACTTGTTATTAATGAAACGTTTGTCCTCTAGGGTATTGTTTACGATTAGCTCACTATCTTTTGCTTCAAGAATGGTGTAGCTGCAGAAAGAGTCCTCGCGTGATGTCTCCCGGAGCTCGGTTCCGTAGCGAGACCTGATCCACTGCTTGTTATCGTCGATCAGTGTGATGAGAGAAATGGAGGATCCGGTGATCTCAGCAGCCAATTTGGTAATGTGATCCAGAATAGGATCATCAGTACCTTCCAGAATATCATATCCGAGGAGACGCGCGATGCGCTCCTCTTCCCTGGGATGGAGAGGAGCAGGGACTGATACGATGAGGGAAGCCGCATCTACCTTATTCATAGATTCAATATATCTCTGTTAACTTTATAAAGAGAAGTAATAGATGTAAGCGGAATTCTTATATTTGAAAGCTTGATCAGTTTTAACGCAGGTTCCTCGGGGAAGAGTGATCAGATTGCCTTGGCGTGATCGCCCTCTGAGGAAATAGTGATTCTCGTGATGACTGGTGCCTCCTCCGTGAAAACCTCCTATCCTCCAAAATCCGTGGGAAGGATCAGTCATCTCGATGCGTTACGAGGGATCGCCGCACTCGGTGTCTGCTTTCACCATGCTCTCTACAGCTTCCGTGGCATTACAGGAAATGAGTTTATCTACCGCATGACCGGAGAGTCGGCAGTGGTTTTTTTCTTTCTGCTCAGCAGTTTTGTGCTCTGCCGATCGCTTGACCGGGGAGGTCACTCTGGTATTGCAATTATCCCTGCCTACTATGTGAAGCGCTTCTTTCGAATCTATCCAGCCGTCCTGGCTGCTGTCGTTCTGGCCGCTTTGGTGGCCCTCTCCTACCGGTGGATTCCAGAACTAAACGATGCGACGCCTTGGTTCCATGAACAGGTGGCAAAGGCCCGTTCGGTCACGGGCTTCTCGGCTTACCTGATGAATGCCCTCCTGCTGGACAGGCGTCTTGATCCACCGCTCTGGACGATCATCATCGAGTTGATGGGGTCGTTTCTTCTTCCGTGGCTGATGCTCCTCCCAAGACGTAGAACCGCGCCACTCTTTGCGGTGGGAGTCTTACTCATTTTCTTTTCCTTCCGTGCTGATGGGTGCACCCGTTACTGGATAGCGCCGCTTTTTGGTTTCTACATCGGCTATTTGATTCATCTCTTGGATGGCTCGAGTCCGAGAATGGAAGTCATCAGCACGGATGTGCAGATTACGGTCATTACTAAAACACCGGATCCACCCGGCGGAAGATGAAACCATGCAGACAAGCAACCGCTCCGGGATAGAATCGTGCATGCCGCAACGGCAATCAGCGAGACCGAGGCAAAGGTTAGGAGGCCCTCCGAATAGGCCTGTTGCATGGACTCGGGTTCACTACGCTTCCAGGCATCCGCCATCTGGATCCGTGTGAGGGCTCTGACTCCTTCGTCGAGTAGGGCCATCGAGACGAGCAGTGAGCTAGCCAATGCAAAGAGTCCGTATCCCTCACTGCCCCACCGCGACAGCATCATAGGCGTCAAGAGCAGAAGGAAACCCGCTTTCGATCCGAAATTAAGCCCCTGCCAGAGTTGATTCCAAAGCAACTCGCGCCTGTATGAATCGTAATCGGATGATTTTCCAGGTAAGTTCACGGCATTAAGTAGGAAATCTCCTCGAGAGTGTAGGGCAACATGTTTCCACTGGCACTTTCTATTCGTGAGAGGGATCGGGGACGTCTTAAGGTATTCTTTACCGATAAACCATGGTACACTAGTCCATGGGCAAGAGTATGACACGCAGGAGCTTCGTGAAGGGAGCGTTAGGCGCTTCCGCTTGGACGACTCTGGGTGTCTCTGCCAGCTATTCTTATTGGGAGTCAGGGGACCTTGAAGTTCATGAACTGAATATTCCTTTTCAGGGATTACCCAAGGAGTTTGAGGGAGTGAAGGTTGCTTTTTTAACTGATTTTCACCGCGGGGGGCTCATTTCCCAAGAGTATGTCCAGAAGTCGGTGAAGAGGACTCTCTCGCTGCAACCTGAGTTGATTTTACTCGGTGGCGACTATGTCGATCATGATCCAAAATTGATCCCGCCTGTGATGGATGCGTTGGGCGAACTCAAGGCCCCGTTGGGTGTCTTTGCCGTCCAAGGTAATCGTGACATCAGAGCGAACCGGATCCTTACATCGAGCGAACTTGCCCGTCAGGGGATTGCTGAAATCACAAATAAGGGGGCCTGGTTGGAACGTCAGGGGGGACGACTCTACCTTGCTGGCTTCGATGATGTGACGCTTGGTCACCCTGATATCCCAGCTGGAATCGCCGGTGCCACACCCGAAGCCGTGATCCTTGCATTGACCCATAGTCCGGCCTTGGTCGACCGCATCAGGGATCCCAGAATCAAACTGGTCTGTTGCGGGCATACGCACGGGGGGCAAATTAATCTACCTATCATCGGTGCCCCGATTATTCCTAAAGGGTGTGAAAAGTATCCCATCGGTCTGCTTCCTTCGCTAACAGGGAATGTCTTTGTTTCAGCTGGAGTCGGCGTTGCCTACGCGCCGATCAGGTTTCGTTGTCCTCCGGAGATCTCCCTGCTCAAGCTCGTGGCATCCTGATCGTGTGCTTACTCGCAATAGGTCCGTGCTTTCAGCAAGTGCCTCGGATGTCGGAAGCAACCGAGGGAGGATCCGTTGCCATCCATTGCATTTAACTCGCAGTGATTCTTATCCGTGAGAGCGGAGACATAATCAAGCAGGACAGAGGTGTTCAGCGTCGGTTGGGGTTCAAGATTCCGAAATATCACCAAAGGTTTATTCCCATTGCTGGAGTGGATAATGAGATCCTTTAGCGAGCGCCTGAATCCGGGGATCAGCTGGTTTTTGCCATCGGAGATCATCAGGATGACGTCCGGTCTCACGCGGTTGGTGACATGACTCCAGTTGATACCATCCTGACCCAGCACGGCATAATTATAGTATTCAACTCGGGTGCTTGCATGGGGCGTTGTCTCTCGGAACGCGGATTCAATCCAAGCTCTGCCAAGTTTTCCGCTTTCGATGGAGGGATAGAGGCAGATGATACTGAATTGATATGTGTTCGGGTTGCTCGGATTGCCCGCTTTTGCTTTCGTAACTATTTTTGACTGGGGAGAACGCGGCGATATGGAAACCGCTTTAGAATGTCGTTTTTTCCTTAGAGCGTTGGCAGTCAGTTTTTCGGGCGAGTTGGAGTTCATCATTTCCAATGATAACCCATGATTGGCAATAACGGCAGAGGTAGCCCCGCTTATCTCTGCCTACAAAAACTACTTAGAACCACCACCTCACGTTCTCCCGATGGGTGGTGATGTTGTCCTAAGATTAAATCCCAATAAGGTTAGGGGAAGCGCTGAATTACCCTTTGGAGTGCGTCCCGAATAGCTTGACCCGCGAGGAGATCCTCCACAGTCGGGGAGGGGCTTATTGTAACAGACTTCTCGCTGAGTACGTGATTCGTTACCTTGGGTTCCTGAGAGGGGGTGACGTGTTGTTCGTGATGAAGGGGAGCTGAGTCCCCGTAAAATCGGACCGCGTAGGCGTGGAGTTGGAGCGCACTTTGCAATCCGATCTTGAGACGGATATTGTTGCGATGAACCTGCACTGTGCGCGGACTGATTTTGAGTTTCTCAGCCGATTCATGGCATGAGCGACCTTCAGCCATCAAGATCATGACCTCGAGTTCACGATCAGTCAGGTTGTGGAGGTTATGATTGTCTCCTTTTAGATTCTCGGGGTGGAGCGTGGCTGACTGAAGGGCTTGGCGTGCGATGCGTGGATTCAGATAGAGTTCCCCCTGGAGAACTTTTTCAACGGCCTTCTCAAAATTAGCCATGGGATCCATCTTGTGAAGATAACCGATGGCGCCGGCTCTAAGGCACCGCTCAGCATAGAACTCCTCACTGTGCGCGGAGTGAACCAAGATCTTCAGATGCGGGTACAACGGCATCAGGCTCTTGATGAATTCGAGACCATCTTTTCCGATCAGTTGAATCTCTAAGATCATGAGATCAGGCTCATCCTTGGAAATCTTATCCAGGGCCTCCTCGGCCGTAGAACTCGACCATGCGACCTCCCAGCGATCGATTTTTTTAATGAAATGGGAAAGCCCGATACGGCTGGATGGCTGGCTATCCACAATCGCAATCCGTTCCCTCTTCACCCTCTGGGATTTGGGGGCACTTTTTGGAGATTTATTCATGGGAGCTTCGCAAAAGTGTTAACGGATATTGTTTTAATCAAAGACTTATCTCGGACAAGACAATAAGACTAGGTCAATCTGGATTACTAAAGTTTCATGTGCCTCTTCGTAGCGGTGGTGGGACTCGAACCCACACTGGAGCGATTTTAAGTCGCTTGTCTCTGCCGTTGGACTACACCGCC
>WBXH01000026.1 GCA_008933015.1 Verrucomicrobiota bacterium
ATCAATCCGGTGACGCCACGAGTCTTAAGGGCAGTCTCGAAATAGCGCCTGAACTGACGTTCAAGAACTCCGTACTGGAAACGTAGCTTCTGCTTTTCTGCGAGCGCGGTACCATATTCGGAAATCTTGCGACGAGAGCCCTTGGGGCCGTGCATTCCTGGTGGATAAGGCTTGTGCTCGAAAGCGCGGGGCGATCCGGCAAGCAATACGCCGTAACGGCGGCTGACTTTGGTTTTGGGTCCTGTATAACGGGCCATGATAGATTTGGGCTGAGTGAGTGGTTATGGAATCCTTGGATCAAACGCGACGCTGTTTGGGCGGGCGGCATCCGTTGTGGGGAACCGGGGTGACGTCTTGAATGACGGAGATTTCAAGTCCGATGGCCTGCATGGCGCGAACTGCGGACTCACGACCCGATCCGGGCCCCTTGACACGCACTTCAACCTCCTTGAGTCCATGACCCATGGCCTGTCGGCAAGCATCCTGAGCAACCATCTGCGCGGCGTATGCCGTGCTTTTGCGGGATCCTTTGAAACCCATTTTACCGGCGCTTGACCATCCGATGACTGCACCACGAAGATCGGTAATACTTACAATGGTGTTATTGAAAGTTGCCTGAACATGGGCGATTCCTTGCAGGATGTTCTTGCTTCCCTTGGCCTTGACGATCTTGGGCGGCTCAATGGGATCATCCAGATTGAAGCTGACAGGAGCCGCAGGAGCGGCCTCTTCAGCTTTTTTCTCCTTGCTCTTCTTGGCAGCCTTGGGCTTTTCAGCCTTATCTGATTTTGGGGCTACTGCTTCTGCTGGAACTTCGGCAACAGGGATTGCTGCTACCGGAATTTCGGGCGACTCTGGTGTGACGGGCGTTTCTTCGGACATGAACTTGATTCGGTGCTGAATGGTTGACGGTTAGTCCTTTGCCCTGACGACACCCACGGTCTTGCGGGGGCCTTTACGGGTGCGGGCATTTGTCTGGGTGCGCTGACCGCGCACGGGAAGTCCGCGGCGGTGGCGAAGGCCCCTGTAGCAATTGATAGCCTGCAAGCGCTTGAGATTGCCCTGAATTTCACGGCGGAGGTCACCCTCAATAACAAGCTTGTTGGCAGTGATCGCGGAAATGATCGAGCCGATCTGCTCGGGAGAAAGCTCTTTGGCACGTGTGTCAGGATTGATGTTGGCCTGCTCAAGGACACGCTTTGATGTCTTGGGACCGATTCCGTAAATATAAACGAGCGAGGCTTCAATTCGCTTGTCGCCGGGGATTTCTACGCCGAGGAGTCTTGGCATGATCTTGGTTCTTTAGTGTTGGTTGTCTTGGGAAAGATTAGCCTTGGCGCTGCTTGTGGCGGGGATTCTTGCAGACGACACGCACCACATTGTTGCGGCGCACAATCTTGCATGTTTCACAAAGACGTTTAACTGAGGCTCGGACTTTCATGAGAAGGGATCAGCTAGGGCGGTAGCCTTCGCTAAGTATCGGTTTGTTTGGGCTTGGAGTGGAGGACTGGGGAAGTCGTTGGATTATTGTTCCTTGATTCAGGTCATAGGGTGAAATGTTGATAACCACGTGATCTCCTGCGGAGATGCGTGTGAACTTCAAACGCAACCGTCCGGAGACCGTAGCCAACATTCTTCTGCCGCCGGCCAACTCCACACGGAAGCGAGCCATGGACAATTTTTCTACAACTAGGGCCGTCTGTTTTAGACTATTGGGGGAAGCCATGTCAACACCTCTGGTTCATTTTCCGTAATTAAAACCGTGTGCTCAAAATGAGCTGACGGCCTGCCGTCTGATGTTACCACAGTCCATCCGTCCTCCAGAATGCGCACTCCTTCCCCGCCGAGATTAATCATCGGCTCGATGGCAAGCGTCATGCCCGCGCGGAGTTTCGGTCCGGTCCCACTTTTCCCGTAGTTGGGAATCTGCGGTTCCTCGTGAAGTTTCCGGCCGCCTCCGTGCCCCACGAATTCCTTGACAACACTGAAGCCCTCCCGGAGAGCCTCGCTTTCGATGTGATTGGAGAGATCCCCCAGCCTGCGGCCTGCAACGGCGTAGGGAATGGCGCTTTCAAGAATACGTTTGGTCGCGAGGCAAAGGTGCTCCGTTTCGGGGGCGACGGCCCCGCAAAAAACAGTGGTCGCAGTGTCCCCGATCCAACCATTCAAAATCACCCCGACATCAATCTTTATGATGTCTCCATAGGCAAGACGCCGTGATCCACCGATCCCATGTACCACCTCCTCATTTACCGACAAGCAAGTCTGTCCCGGAAAATTCCGATATCCAAGGAAAGCGCTCCGACATCCCAATTCGGCCATCCACTCGGCAGCTTTTGCATCAATCTCACCCGTGGTGACACCAGGCTCCACGAGTTGCGCAAGACGTGAAAGGACGGTTGCTGCGGCGCATCCTGCGGAGCGCATCTTTTCGATTTCGGCAGGGGTTTTTATCGGTATCTGTGCCATAAAAAATAAGTATAAAAACGAGGATCAATTTTACGCATCCCCCAGGATGCGGACCAATGATCCGAAGACCTCATCACTCCCATGAACTGCATTGATACGGCTCAGGAGCTTGGGAGAGTTTTTTTCGTAATAGTCAACGACTGGCTCCGTCTGATTCGTATAGACCTCCAGACGCCTGTCAAGTGCCTCCGAGTTATCGTCATTGCGTCGGACCAACGGGGAGGCGCACCGTGGGCATGCATCACCCAGTGACAAACCGTGAAGCGTGGCACCAAACGTCGCCCCGCACTTGGTGCAGGAGAGACGATCGCTAACACGTCGTCGTATTTCACTCTCAGGAAGTTCAAGAAGAACGATCAGGTCGAGCGGCAAGTTAAGTTCTTGTAAAGCGACATCAAGATAAACTGCCTGGCCGACCGTCCTGGGAAATCCATCAAAAATGAATGATGGGCCATGCTCATCCATCCAGCGGGTGACGATACGAACAACCAGATCGTCCGGGACAAGTAGTCCTTTACTTGTCCACTCGTCAGCCTCGCGTCCGAGTGGCGTGTCCTTCTCGCATTCGGAGCGCAGCAATGCCCCAGTGGATACATGGGGAATTGAGTAAGCCGCAGAGATGCGATCGGCCTGCGTACCCTTGCCCGAGGCCGGTGGGCCCAACAGGACAATCCGTTTTTTCACTCCGTTCAGCGGTGAGTGCTCACGTAGGCTGCCAGACCCGCGATCACAAACAAGCCGATAGCGGCAACAATCTTTACGATTGTTGCGTCGCTGATCACGGAACCGCTAATACTAGGACGTGGACCGCTGCGTCCGCGTATTTTCCCCTTGCGGAGAAAGCCGTCGTAATGCCTCTGGAGCAGGAATGTCTCAACCTGCCTCATGGTATCAAGGCAAACCCCAACGATAATGAGAAGACCTGTTCCACCGAAGAACTGGGCAGCCATATAGGGAACCTGAAGCGCACGGCTTAGCAACTGGGGAAGGATGGCGATGACAACAAGGAAAACAGCCCCGGCAAATGTGAGTCGTCCCATGGTGTAATCAAGGAAATCCGCAGTCGGCTTTCCGGGGCGAACTCCGGGAATGAATCCTCCATACTTCTTGAGATCATCCGCGATCTGGGCCGGTTGGAACTGGGTGGCGACCCAAAAATAACTAAAGCTGAAGATAAGAATTGCGTAGAGGGCATAGTGTAGCCATCCATTGGTCAATAGATTTGCCAACTCAACGGCCCATGCCTTGTGTCCGAAGGCCATGTTGAGTATCGTGGAGGGGAAAAGGAGTATGGCCTGAGCAAAAATAATCGGCATCACACCCGCATAATTAACCTTGAGAGGCATGTACTGGGTCTGCCCCCCATAAACTTTTCTACCAACAACACGTTTCGCATACTGGACGCTGATGCGTCTTGTTGCTTGGGTGACTGCAATCACCGAGCCGATAACAATGAAGAGGAATGCGCAGAGAATCACGAGTACAACTGGACTTACCGTTGAGGCCTCTCCACCAGTCGGAACAAATGTTCGCCAAGCCTGAACAAGTCCAGCCGGCAATTGGGCAAGAATTCCGATCGTGATGATCACAGAGATCCCATTACCAATCCCCCTCTCTGTGATTTGATCACCGATCCACATCAAAAAGAGAGTTCCAGCAGACATGATCAGCACGGTCAGGAGTCTGAAAGGAATGCCTGGATCAGAGACAAGGGGGATACCCATGCGGGCAATTGTGTCTGAAATCCCAGGAAGAAAGGGGTTGGACTGAGGACTCTCGAAGGAAATTGCCAACAACCATCCTTGGAAGACGCAGAGAGCGATCGTTGTGTACCTGGTGTACTGGGCGATTTTCTGGCGTCCGCCATCTTCACGTGCAAGTCGCCCTAATTTGGGGATGACCGCCCCCAACAACTGAAGCATGATTGAGGCGCTGATGTAGGGCATGATGCCAAGGGAAAAAATAGCGCAATTTCCAAGGGCTCCGCCGGAAAAGAGATTGAAAAGCGCTGCCGCTCCACCACCTGCACTATGATCAGCAACATTCAGGAACCACTCCCTAAGTACCTGTGCATTGACGCCGGGTGTGGTGATCGCAGCGCCGATACGCATAATGACGATCATCCCGAGGGTGAAAAGCACCCTGGTCCTTAACTCGGGTATCTTGAAGATATTGGCGAAGGCCGAAATCATAAGAGTTAACCCTTCGGATCGTGGACTGAAAGGATGAACTAAGCCGCCTTAACAGCGGACCTAGGTGACTCCTTGAGGAGTGCCCTGACAGCTATCTTGCTCTGGCGCTCCCTGAGCACAAGGGTGCCGCCTGCTTTCTCAAGCTTTTCTCGGGCTGCACCGCTGGCCTTATCAACTTCAACGGTGAATGATTTTGTCACAACTCCGCGTGCAAGAAGTTTAATGCCATCATTGCGACCATGTACAAGACGTAGTGATCTCAAAGCTTTTTCATCAATCTTTGCACCAGCTTCGAAGCGTTCCTCAAGGGTATCAAGATTGATCACTGCATAAACGGGTTTGAAATCCGTGTTGTTGAATCCACGTTTAGGAAGACGTCGAATCAGGGGCATCTGTCCACCTTCAAATCCAAGGCGCACACTTCCACCCGAACGGGCACGTTGTCCCTTGTGGCCACGGCCGGAGGTCTTTCCATGGCCGCTACTTTCTCCGATTCCGAGGCGTTTACGGCGATGCTTTGCACCCGGACGGGGTGCAAGATTATGAAGTCGCATAGTTATCATTTAAAGAATGCTGTTGAGCTTGAAATTGTTAAGCTGCGATTGGCTCGGATTTTACCTGATCATGGAATTTCTTGCCGCGAAGCTTCATGATTTCGCTCCGGGGGCGAAGGCTTGTAAGCGCTGCAAGGGTCGCTTTGACAACGTTGGAATGATTGCTTGATCCCAAGGACTTGGCAAGAACGTCACGGATTCCAGCTGCTTCGATCACGGCTCTTACGCCGCCACCGGCGATCACGCCCGTTCCCGGAGATGCCGGACGCAAAAGAACACGTCCACCACCAAATTCACCGAAGGTCTCATGAGGAATCGTATTCTCAGCGATTGCTACGGGTACCATCGCCTTGCGGGCTGCTTCCGATCCTTTACGGATCGCCTCGCTCACCTCATTGGCTTTGCCGAATCCGATACCTACACGCCCCTTCATGTCACCAGTCACGATTAGGGCGCTGAAGCTGAAACGACGACCTCCTTTGACAACCTTGGAGCATCGGTTGATGAAGACAACCTTCTCGATGGTATCCTTTGGGGTGTCATCAACCGGTTTGTCACGGCGTGGTCCGCGTTTGGGGCGTTTATCATCCATAAAATATTAGAACTGAAGTCCTCCGTCGCGGGCTGCGTCAGCCAGTGCCTTGATCTTGCCGTGGTACATAAAACCACCACGATCAAATACCACCTTGGCAATGTTTTTTGCAAGACCACGCTCGGCTATGAGCTTCCCGACCTTGAGGGCGGTCGCAACATTGGCACGGCTTGATGCATCCTTGCGGAATGAATCTTCGGTGGTGTTGACGCTAGCAAGAGTTGCTCCCGATACGTCATCGATGACCTGGGCGGTGATATGCTGCCCGGAAAAATGAACCGCGAGACGAGGACGCTCCGAGGTGCCTGAGACCTTCTTGCGGAGCCGTACATGGCGTAGTTTTCTTGAATTGGTGGCTGACATGGAATTTGATTTCGGCGGTTATTGGACTGTTTTGCCCTCTTTACGACGAACCTGTTCGTCGGAGTAGCGTATTCCCTTACCCTTGTAGGGCTCCGGCGGATAGTAGGCACGGATATCAGCGGCTACCTGACCGACGAGATGCTTGTCGATCCCCTCCACAGAAATCTTCGTGTTGTCGGTGACGGCAATCTTGATTTCTGACGGGATGGCGAAAAGGATGGGGTGAGAATAACCGATCGAAAGATCAAGCTTATCTCCCTTGACTGCGGCCCTGAAACCGACGCCTTGGATTTCAAGATCCTTGCGGAACCCTTTGGAAACTCCGGTCACCATATTATTGAGAAGCGCCCTGCTAAGGCCATGGAGAGCCCTGGTGGAACGCTCTTCATTGGCACGGGATACAGTCAATGTAGAGCCTTCCGAAGAAATGCCGATAGCCTTGGGAAGTTCCCAGCTAAGTTTGCCCTTGGGTCCCTCAACGGTGACCTCATTGCTAGGAGCAACAGAGACCTTGACTTTGTCAGGGAGAGAGATGGGTGTTTTACCGATTCGTGACATGGTGGCAGATTGGTTACCAGATGTAGGCGAGAAGTTCCCCGCCGACTTTTTGTTTGCGTGCATCGTGTCCGGATAGGACACCTCTTGAAGTGGAAATGATGGAGATACCGAGACCTCCTAGAACACGGGGGATGTCCTCACTCCCAACATAACGGCGAAGGCCGGGACGGCTTATACGACGCAAGCCCGCGATAGCAGAAGTTTTTCCCACATAACGGGGGCGAATCTTGATGCGAGGGTGAACCTCGGACCTGTCTAGCTCGTACTCCTCAATGTAACCCTCGCGTTTTAAGATCGAGACGATATCACTCTTAATCTTGGAATAAGGGACGAAAAACTCGGTTTTTTGAACGCTGACAGCGTTGCGGACTCGGGTGAGCAGGTCTGCTATGGGATCGGTAAGTGCACTCATGGAAATTATGCGGATACGGTTTCTGAAATGCTGGAAGATCCGGCTGTCTCCTCCTCCTTTTCAACTTTTTCTACTTTCTTGGCGTTACGACCGGCAAATGGCATTCCCAATTCAGTCAACAATGCCTTGGCCTCGTCGTTGCTTTTGGATGAAGTGACAATGGTGATGTCAAAACCGATGTTCCTCTTGATTTTATCAAGTTCCACCTCTGGGAAGATCGATTGATCTGTCACACCGAGAGTATAGTTACCATTCCCGTCGAAAGCGCGATTGGAAACACCACGGAAGTCACGGATTCTGGGAAGGGACATCTTGATGAGGCGCTCAAGAAACTCATACATCAACCGTCCCCGCAGAGTGACTTTTGCGCCGATTGGTTGCCCTGCACGAAGCTTGAAATTGGAGATAGCCTTTTTGGCGATGGTTTCA
Source organism: Verrucomicrobiota bacterium (assembly GCA_008933015.1). Classification (GTDB taxonomy): domain Bacteria; phylum Verrucomicrobiota; class Verrucomicrobiia; order Chthoniobacterales; family UBA6821; genus UBA6821. The sequence goes on from WBXH01000026.1 coordinate 7,570, forward strand.
ACTGGCTTCTGACCAGTAATGAGCTGAAGTTCATCCTTCGCAATTTCCAATGCAGCCTTCACATCGGGAGCCGATGCGATTGATGTATTGATGACAACCTTCATCAGACGAGGCACTTGGTGGACGTTCTTGTACCCCCGTTTCTCCTTGAGGGCGGGAATCACACGCGTGGTGTACTCGTTTTGAAGTTCTGCTATGGGCAATGACATGTCGGTCTTGGGTTATTCGGCTTTAGGAGTCTTCTCTTTCTTTGCTGCCTTAGCAGGCTTGGAGGCCTTGACTTCCTTGGAAGCGGCTGCATCGGATGCCAAGTTGGCTCCTTTCTGGAGAAGCTTGACGTTGGAAATATGAAGAGGACCCTCGCGCTCGATGATGGCACCGTTCGGTTGCTCTTGAGAGCGACGGACGTGCTTCTTGATCATGCGAACGCCTTCGATCACAACTTGGTGCTTGGCACGATTGACCTGGAGAATCTTCCCCTCCGAGCCGCGATGATTTCCAGAGATGACCTTGACTAGGTCACCTGCGTGTACGTGAGTTTTGATGAGTTGCTGTGCTGGCATGTTCTTAAATGGCTAGAGTACCTCTGGGGCGAGAGAAACAATCTTCATGAAGTTCTTTTCACGAAGTTCACGCGCAACCGGTCCGAAAATACGAGTTCCCCTTGGATTAAGATCCTTGTCAATGATGACAATGGCATTGCTATCAAAGCGAAGATATGAGCCGTCTTCCCTGCGGACAGGTTGGCAGGTACGTACAACGACAGCCCTGACTACGTCACCCTTCTTGACCGTACCTCCCGTGGCAGCTTCCTTCACGTTGGCAGTGATGACGTCTCCTACTCGGGCAACAAGGGTGCGCTTGCCGATAACGCCGATCATGGTGGCCATACGGGCACCGGTGTTGTCGGCTACGTCAAGTCGTGAGCGAATCTGGATCATGATGATTGGTCCTGAATAAAATGTTGGCTTAGTGGCGGATCACCTCGACGAGGCGCCAGCGTTTGAGACGACTGAGTGGACGTGTCTCCATGATGGAAACACGATCCCCAACCTTTGCCTCGTTTTTCTCGTCGTGCACATGGAATTTCTTCACTTGCTTGACGATCTTACCGAAAAGCGGATGTGGAACCCTGGTAATGGACTTGACGACAATCGTCTTGTCCATCTTGTCTGAAACAACCTCACCAACCCGTGTTTTACGGAGTGAGCGTGCATCGTCTTGGGAAGTTACTGTGGTGGCGGTATCGTTCATCGTTGCGAAAATTTCTTACTGGGCCTTGGTTTTGGCAGTCAGCACTGTTTCTACCCTGGCAACCTCATGGCGCAAGCTGCGCAGGAGGTGTGGTTTTTCAAGTTGACCTGCCTGCTGCTGCAGGCGGAGATGGAAAATCTCCTGACGCAGTTCCTTCTTACGGGAAGACAGTTCATTAGGGGTCAATTCGCGGATTTCGTCAAGGTTCATATTGTGTTCCGTTGATCTTTTAGGAGGCGTGGTGGCGCGTGATGAACTTGGTACGGATCGGAAGCTTGTTCGCTGCAAGACGCAGGGACTCGCGGGCCACCGTCTCCGAGACACCATCAAGCTCGAAAAGGATGTTTCCAGGGCGGACAGTCGCAACCCAATACTCGGGCTGCCCCTTACCTTTTCCCATTCGGGTCTCTGGGGGACGAGCGGTCACCGACTTGTCAGGAAAGATTCTGATCCAGAGCTTCCCCTTTCGCTTCATGTTACGTGTAAGAGCGACACGGGCTGCTTCAATCTGAGTATTGGTAATCCAGGCGCGGTCCAGGGTCTGAAGACCAAACTCGCCGAAATCGATGTTGATGTTACGGGAAGCCGTTCCCGTGCGACTTCCACGCTGGGTCTTACGGTACTTAACTCTTTTGGGTAGCAAGGGCATGATGGGTCTCCTTTATTGATCCTTTGAAATTCAGGCAACGACTGGTTCTGATGAGCCGGCTGGAACTGGGGCGCTAATCAAACCCTTGGCTTCATCGGATTTCTCTGGCTTTTTGCAGATCCAGCATTTGACACCGATCTTACCAGCGAGTGTGTCTGCCTCGGCAAAACCATAATCGATTGTCTTTCTGAGAGTGTGAAGAGGAATAGTCCCGTTCCTAACCACCTCGGTACGGGCAATTTCGGTTCCACCAAGACGACCGCTTGCGCGGATCTTGATACCATCTGCACCCATATCCATTGCGATTTGCATCGCCTTCTTCATGGCGCGACGGAAGCCGATACGGCGCTCAAGTTGACCAGCAACACTCTCAGCAACAAGAGTAGCGTCTAGTTCCGGTTGTTTGATTTCAATGATGTCGATCTTAGCCTGCTTGCCCCCGGCAAGCCGGGAAACCTCGCGAGTCATTGTCTCGATCTCCGATCCCTTACGGCCGATGACAATGCCGGGACGTGCCGTGAAAATAGTCACACGAACGCTGTTCCAGGCGCGCTCAATGACGATACGCGAGACTGCGGCTGTCTTGAGTTTTTTCTTAAGCCACCCGCGGATCATCTGGTCTGCATGAAGAAAATCAGCAAACTCCTTCTCGGAAGCATACCAACGTGAGGTCCAATCCCGCGTGATGGGGAGGCGAAAGCCGATGGGGTTAACTTTTTGTCCCATAGAATAGTGTGTTCGTGTGAGTTGTTGGTGATTAAGATTGCTCGGTTTCGGTCACAACAGATGTTGTCGGTGCTGACTTCTTCCGTCCTTTAGTGGAGGGGACTTTGTCCGCCCTTCTGACGATGGGAACTTCATCCGTAAGGACAATCCGAATATGACTGCTTCTCTTGCGAATCGGACCTGCACTCCCCCTGGCTTTGGGTCGTATGCGTTTGATAGTAGGAGCCTCTCCGATCACCGCCTCCTTGATGACAAGGAGTTCAGGGCGGATATTGTTGTTATGCTCCGCATTGGCAATTGCACTCTTGAGTGTTTTTGCAATGAGGGGGGCCGCTTTTTTTGGAATGAAAGCCAATTGCTGCAAAGCATCGATGGCAGGGAGTCCTTGGATCTCACGACTGACCTCACGGGCCTTAAATGCTGAGATGCGCGCGTAGCGGTGGGTGGCGATGACTTGCATGGGTAAGTTGGTTAGGCGTGAAAAATATTATCGTGTGGTATCGATTCTGAGACTGTCACCGGATTGAACCGTTTCCGATGGATTGGAGGATTGAACGATAGCCCCACTGAGTGACTTCCGGACATCGACCACCCTGACGCTAGCGACCTGACGGTCGCCCCTCCAGACTTGGAAGGGCATGCCGATCTTGACACCCTGATCTGCACCAAGGTTTGAAACGACAAGCGACATATCGGGTTTATAATCGACGATGGAACCATTGCTAAGGCCTAGTTCTGAGGAAGTAACTTTCGATTCCTTCTGAAGAAAAAGAGATACGGACCGAAGATCTTCCTCAACCTTAAGTCGGGACTTTGCGTCGATCCCTTCGGTTGTCTTCAGGATTCCAAGCACTGTTTCAGAGAGTCGAGCAAGCCGCTCTTTGGCCGCATCTTTTTCGGATTGAACGAGTCGGAGATCACGAACTGCTGCGATCAGGCGATCCCTCAGTTTCTGAGTTCCGTTCTCACCTTCTTGAGGGTCAAGGCCAAGGGCTTCGATTCTTTGATTAAGATCCTCCGATTTTCTTTTGAAGAGTTCCGTCTCGCCGTTTGCCACAGCGAGGCTCTCAGTGAGTGCAGAGATAGTCGCTTCCGAAAGAATCAACTTCTCGCGCAAAGGTGCAGCACCCACCTCACCCCGAGAATTCAGAGTGCCCTGCGCAACGGCGTCTGCGATCGTAAGCCCGAGAAGGGCCGCGATCGTGGCGGCTGACAAGCAGCCGTTTGACGTGTTAGTTGACAAGGACATAAGTGTTCAGTGCGAGGCTGTTTCTACTTGGTAACTTTTGCCGTGTGGGAACCGTGTTTCTTGAAGATGCGTGTCGGTGAAAATTCGCCAAGCTTGTGACCTACCATGTTTTCCGTAACAAAAACCGGGATGAAAGAACGTCCATTGTGTACGTTGAAAGTGTGACCTACGAAATCAGGCGTAACGGTGGAACGGCGTGACCAAGTCTTGATCGGCTTTTTCGTATTGCTCTCGTTAAGTTTATCGATCTTCTCCAGGAGTTTCCACTCCACAAAAGGTCCTTTTTTTAGGGAACGGGCCATGGTGAATTATTTCTTTTTGCGACGCGCAACAATGAAGCGATCGCTTTGTTTGTGTTTCTGCCTGGTTTTGAATCCCTTGGAGAGTTGTCCCCATGGGCTCATTGGATGGTGACGACCGCCACCACCTTTGCTCTTACCTTGACCGCCGCCCATCGGATGGTCGACAGGATTCATCGCCATACCACGGGTCTGTGGTCGGATGCCGAGCCAGCGCGACCTTCCGGCCTTACCGCTGACTACGTTCATGTGTTCGATATTTCCAACCTGGCCGATCGTGGCGTAGCAATTTTCATTGACTCGGCGCAACTCGCCGGAAGCCATCTTGATGAGAGCATAACCGCCCTCCCTGTTGTTGAGGATAGCCTGGGACCCGGCGCTCCGGACAATTTGTCCACCACGACCCGGAACTAGTTCCACATTGTGGATGGCTAGACCGAGGGGAATAAATTTCAATGGAAGCGCGTTGCCAACGTTGGGCTCTGAATTTTCACCCGCAGAGACCTTGCTTCCGACTGAAAGTCCGCTGGCGGCAATAATATAGGCCTTCTCTCCGTCGGCATACTGAATGAGTGCCAAGCGTGCTGAACGGTTCGGATCGTACTCAATGGCAATGACATCGGCCACGGCATCGCGGCGGACACGCTTGAAATCGATGATCCGGTATTTACGCTTGTGACCACCCCCACGATGACGCGAAGTCTTCCGACCATTATTGTTGCGTCCACCCGTTCGGTTTTTTGTCTCCAAAAGGGACTTTTCGGGCTTGCTCTTGGTGATCTCCTCGAATGAAGGAAGTGCCTTGAACCTCTGAGATGGGGTCAGTGGGCGGAATGTTTTAAGTGCCATGATCGTGCGGTCCTTGATTGATTACGCGATATCGATCTTCTCACCGGGGGCGAGGGTCACGATTGCCTTTTTCCAGTGGGCTTGACGGCCGAAATCAGCACGACGCTCGCGCTTCTTCTTACCTGCATACTGAGCCGTGTTTACTGCTGAGACCTTCTTCTTGAAGAGAGTCTCAATGGCACGCCTGATTTCGATCTTGTTTGCGTTTGTGGCAACGCGAAAAACATATTTATTGAGTTTCTCCGAAAGAAGGCTTGCCTTCTCTGTCACAAGGACGCTGCGGATGATGTCGTGTGCTTCTTTCATGCAGTGATGCGTTGTCCAAGCGCCTCAAGGGCATCCTTGGTGATGATGATCTTGTCGAATGCGAGGAAATTCTCCGTATTCACCTCGGCGGCTGTCATGAGACGTCGCGTGTGGTGAACATTATTTGCCGCTTGATTGGTTAATTTGTCAAAGGATACTGCCACGATGAGGGTTTTGCGGACATCACCTGCAATTCCATTGACAAGGGTAAGGAAAGCCTTGGTTTTACCCTCCGTGACACCGAAGGACTCAACTACCAGTACATCACCGGAGAGGATGCGGGCGCTGAGTGCCTTGCGGAAGGCGAGTCTTTTTACCGCTTTCGGGGTCCTCTTCGCGTAGCTACGAGGATGAGGTCCATGGACAACACCGCCACCAACCCAGACGGGAGAACTTGCATATCCAGCGCGGGCACGACCTGTTCCCTTCTGCTTCCAAGGCTTTTTACCGGAGAGATTTACAGTGGCCTTTGTCTTGACGGAGGCGGTACCACTGCGCCGATTGGCTCTCATGGCGACAACTACGTCATGGACAGCTTGAGTCCCTTTTCCGTCAGTAATGATGTCGATGTTGGCTTTTTTGGCCGCCTCGGCAGTGAGAATGGTGGCGCTCATGAATTAATTGGAGGCTTTGGTGGATGACTTCTTTTTGGATGGACGGAGCATAACGTACGTTCCCTTAGCTCCTGGAACTGCTCCGCTGACGAGGATCACACCGTCTGCCTCACGAACCTGAACAATTTCAAGGTTCTGAGTAGTGATGCGCTCATCTCCCATATGGCCTGGCATGCCCATGTTTTTCCAAACGCGTCCTGGAGTGAGGCGATTACCGATAGCACCATTACGGCGGTGCATCATGGAACCGTGTGTCTCCGGTTGCCCGGCGAATTTAAAGCGGCGGACAACACCCTGAAAACCTTTGCCCTTTGAGGTGCTGATCACATCGATGAACTGACCATCCTGAAAATTAGTTACCAACCAGTCGCCCCCCTCAGGGGCCGTCTCACCATCCTTGAGACGAAACTCACGGATGAAACGTTTAGGTGTCGAAGAGGTCTTTGCAAAGTGACCTTTCAGACCCTTTGTAATGCGATGCTCTTTTTGATCACCAAAGCCAACCTGTACGGCGGAATAGCCATCTTTTTCCTTAGTTTTGACTTGAAGGATGCGATTACCTCCCGCCTCAATGACGGTAACGGGGCGGATGCGACCTTTCGTGTCATAGACACGGGTCATTCCAATTTTTTTGCCAAGTACTCCGATGCTCATAGTTCGAGTTGGGTGCGTGTGAAAAGGGGTCAGATCTTGATGGTGATGTCGACTCCAGCTGGAAGATTCAGTTTCCGGAGTTCGTCGACTGTCTTGGCTGTTGGTTCCAAGATGTCCAGAAGTCTCTTATGGGTTCTGATTTCAAACTGATCCATCGACTTCTTGTCAACGTGCGGGGAACGGTTGACGGTGAATTTTTCGATTCGAGTGGGGAGAGGAATCGGGCCGGTCACTTTCGAGCCGGTGCGTTTTGCTGTCTCGACAATTTCCAGGGCGGAAATATCAAGAAGGCGGAAATCGAAGCCTTTAAGGCGAATACGGATGCGTTGTCCAGCGGCCATGGTCTTAGTTGGGTTTATTTTTTCTGGTCAAGAACCGCAGCCAATACTTGGGCCGGGACCTGTTCAAAGTGAGATGGCTCCATGGAGTACGAAGCACGTCCTTTGGAGAGTGAGCGAATTGAGGTTGCGTAACCGAACATTTCGGAAAGGGGAACTTCGGCATTGACACTCGTGACGATTGTCTTCGTCTCGATCGACATGATTTTTCCGCGTCGGCGGTTTAGATCACCCATGATGTCTCCTTGGTACTCTTCCGGAGTTACCGCTTCGACCTTCATAATGGGTTCGAGCAGAATCGGCTTTGCATTCTTCAGGCCATCCTTGAGGGCGAAAATTGCTGCCATCTTGAAAGCCATTTCATTGGAATCCACATCGTGGTAGGAACCATCAACAATCTCGACGTGAATATCGATCACAGGGTAGCCGCCAACGACACCATTGAGCGCCGCCTCATTGAGACCCTTGATGACAGCTGGAATGAAATCCTTTGGAATAGAACCACCGACAGTCTTGTTTTCAATCGTGACACCCTTGCCCTTCTCGTTCGGCGCAATCTTGATGACGACGTGGCCATATTGACCGCGTCCACCCGACTGTTTGACAAGCTTTCCTTCACCGTCCGCGGAGGTAAGGATCGTCTCTTTATAGGCGATCTGAGGCTTCCCGGAGTTTGCTTCAACCTTGAACTCGCGTAACATGCGGTCCCTGATGATCTCCAGATGGAGTTCACCCATGCCTGCAATAATCGTCTGGCCAGTTTCCTCGTCGGTGAAGACACGGAAGGTTGGATCCTCTTCCGAGAGGCGCTGAAGAGCATTGCCCATTTTCTCCTGATCAGCCTTGGTCTTTGGCTCGATGGACATCGAGATAACGGGGTCAGGGAAAGAGGGAGGCTCCAGGGCAATTGGCTCATCCTCGGTGCAAAGAGTGTCTCCCGTGGTGATGTTTTTGATTCCGACAATGGCAGCGATATCACCTGAGTAGCAAGTGTCAATGTCCTCGCGCTTGTCAGCCTGAATCTGAATCAGACGGCTGATACGCTCGCGCTTGCCGGTACGGGGATTGAGGACGGTGTCGCCCTTGCTCAGTTTACCTGAGTAGACACGGAAGAACACCAACTTTCCTACGAACGGATCGCTCCAGAGCTTGAAGGCGAGGGAGCAGAAAGGCTCGTTGTCGCTTGTCACGGCAAACTTGTCTTTCCCGTTGTCAGGATCCATTCCTTTGGCAGGAGGAATGTCGACCGGGCTTGGAAGATAATCAACAACGGCGTCCAGCAGGTACTGAACACCTTTATTTTTGAAGGCGGAACCACCTGCAACAGGGACAAACTTGTTTGCCGTTGTTTGGCGACGGATTGCTCTCTTGAGAATCTCACGTGTGACCGGCTTTTCCTCAAGGAAAAGCGTTCCCACTTCCTCATCTAGATCTGTCATCTGGGTGACGAGATCTTCGTAGGCGGACTCCGCAAGATCCTTCAATTCTGCTGGGATCTCAGTAATTGTGTAATTGGAGCCCATGCTGGCATCATCAGCATAGATGACTGCCTTCTGATTCACGACATCGATCTGCCCCTGAAGGTTATCCTCTGCGCCAATCGGAATGAGGATCGGCCATGCATTTGCACCAAGCTTCGTGCGCATATCGTTGACCGCATTGGAAAAATTAGCCCCGGTTCTGTCCATCTTGTTGACGAAAGCGATTCGAGGAACGTTGTACTTGTTAGCTTGGCGCCAAACCGTCTCGGACTGGGGTTGTACACCTGCAACTCCGCAGAATACAGCAATGGCTCCGTCAAGAACTCGCAGCGATCGTTCCACCTCAGCCGTGAAGTCAACGTGTCCGGGAGTATCGATAATGTTGACGCGCATCTTGATGCCATCGAATAGTTTTACGATGTCATCCTGCTTGATCTGATTCCAGCTGCAGGTGGTGGCAGCGGATGTGATCGTGATACCA
>WBXH01000027.1 GCA_008933015.1 Verrucomicrobiota bacterium
AACTCCACCAACGATCAACTCGATCCCAAGTGGCTCGGTCCTTGTGCGGAGAAGGGAGATCGTCTGGGGATGGCAATCCTTGGAAATAAAAAATCGTGGGGAGTCCGCCTGGCCCTTGAGGTCATGACACATAGCCATGGCCTCTGCCGCAGCAGTCGCCTCATCAAGCATCGAAGCATTGGCAATCGCCATGCCGGTGAGGTCGCAAACCATCGTCTGAAAATTTACCAAGGCCTCCATCCTGCCCTGTGAGATCTCAGCCTGATACGGCGTGTAAGCGGTGTACCATCCTGGATTCTCGAGGATATTCCTGCGGATAACGGGAGGAAGGTGGGTTCCATGATATCCCATGCCGATGTAGGAGGGACGGAGTTCGTTCTGGAGGGCTATATCATGCAATTCCTTCAGGGCCTCCTCTTCGCTGAGAGCGATCGGTAGGGACAAAGGGCGACGAAGACGAATCTCTTCGGGAACGGTCTTGTCAATCAGCTCCTCAAGGGAGGAGAAGCCGAGGAGACGAAGCATCTCTCCGATCCCCGCGTGATGGGATCCAAGATGACGTCGGGAAAAGCGGCCTCGGGAGAGAACTGCATCAAGCTGAGCTGCGTCAACGCTGCTCATTGACCGATCTGGGCCGAGTAGGCTTCAGGGGTGAGCAGGGAATCAATTTCTGCGACATCTGAGGCCTTCATTCGATAGATCCAGCCCTGGCCGAAGGGATCTGTGTTGAGAAGCGCCGGATTCGAGGCAAGCTCGGCATTCACCTCGGTCACGCTCCCCGAGAGCGGGGAATAGATATCGCTGGCAGCCTTCACTGACTCGACCACGGCAGCAGTGGCACCTGCTTTCACTTCAGCACCGACCTTGGGAGGCTCGGCGTAGACAATATCGGTCAACTCCGCCTGAGCATGATCGGTGATCCCCACGGTGATTGTATCACCTTCGGAGCGGATCCATTCGTGTGTTTTGGCGTAGCGGAGATCGGTAGGAACATTCATCGTGAAAGGAGGATTATGGGTAAGGATGAGTCGACTTTGAAGCTGAAAGGGGAGGTAAAAACCGCTATTTTGAATAAAAAGGAAGGGCAACCACGGTAGCGGCGTAGCGGCGTCCCCGCACTTCAATTTCAAGCCCCGTGCCGGGAGTCGCAAGCGAGGGGGGGAGGTAAGCCATGGCGATCCCCTTCCCAAGACTTGGGGAGAGAGCTCCGCTACAGGTTTCACCCACAGAATGCCCTTCCGAGAGCACGGGATAGTGGGATCTGAGAGGGGGCCCGGTGACCGTCAGTTTCAAAGGGGTCAGCAGGGAGGGTAGTCCCTTGGAGCGCTGGGTTTCGAGTGCTTTCCTTCCCGAGAAATCACCCTTGGCCGCATCATCCAAGGAGGCAAATTTTCCCAGGCCAGCCTCCAGAGGAGTACGATCCGGTGAGAGATCGGAGCCATTGAGAGGATATCCCATTTCGAGGCGAAGCGTGTCCCGAGCACCGAGACCACAGGGCTTGACTTCGGCAGCAAGCAGGTTCTGCCAAAGTGCTTCCCCATTGCCTTGGGCGACGGGAACGAAAAGCTCAAAGCCATCCTCCCCAGTGTAACCCGTTCGGGCAACCAGCGAAGGAATGGATCCATCCGATGCCACAAGTGGGGCAATGCCATTGCGCTTGGGCACCTCGCAGGAGGGGTAAAGGGAGCGGAGAATCTTCTCCGAATCCGGGCCTTGGAGAGCAATTGCCGCATAGTCATCTCCGAGATCCTTCAAGATCACCGATCCATCCGAGGGCAACCTCGAACGCATCCACTCCAAATCAAGATCACGGCAAGCCCCGTTGATCACGAGAAAATAAGCGGCCTCTCCCGTCCGATAGATGATCAGATCGTCGATGACACCACCTTTCTCGTTGAGCATCATGGTGTATTGCCCCCGAGTTACCGCCAGCTTTCCAACGCGGTTTGTCAGGAGTTGCTCCAGCCATTCCAGAGCACCGGCACCCTCGACCAAAACCTCACCCATGTGGGAGATATCAAACATCCCGGATGAGGAACGCACGGCACGATGCTCATCCATGATACCAGTATACTGAACAGGCATGAGCCAACCTCCGAACTCCACCATCCGGGCCCCGCTTGCAAGATGGCAGGCTTCCAGAGGGGTGTGTTTCAGTGTCGCTGGGTCGCTCATGATTGCTGGGTAGTTGATCCGTTGGGGCGACGGACATTGAAATCGAGATAGGTGTAGGAGTGGAACATCTTCTCGTATTCATCAACCAGACGCATGGCCTCGTTGGGCTTGAGACGGTCCCCCTTGAGGGCGGCGTCGGCCTGCGACTTGATGCGTCGCGCCAGTTCCTTGGTATCCCACTGGGTCAGCGTCAACACTTGGTCAATCGTGTTACCGGGAAGAACCTCCTCAATGTAATAGCCGGCCTCCTCATCCTCATCGAGAAAGACATGCATCTCGTTGACACGGCCAAAGAGATTGTGAAGGTCTCCCATGATGTCCTGATAGGCACCCGAAAGAAATATCCCCAAGTAGTAGGGCTCGCCGGGACGTATTCGGTGAACGGGAAGAGTCTCCTTCACGTCTTGAAAATCGATGAACTTCGCCATCTTCCCATCAGAGTCGCAGGTAATGTCAACTAGGGTGCCGCTGCGATCCGGAATCTCATCAAGGCGGTGGATCGGCATCACCGGGAACAACTGACCCAGAGCCCAGTGATCAAGGAGTGACTGGAAGACGGAGAAGTTGCAGAGGAGTTGGTCAGCAAGGGCCACCTCAAGCTCCCTGACCTCTTCAGGCACCTGATTCATCCCGACATGAAGCTTCACGATCTCAGCTGCAATCTGCCAGTAAAGCGTGTCGATTTTCGCCTTCGGTCGGAGATCGAGAAGGCCCAGGTCAAACATGGACTGGGCCTGATCGCGGATCTGTTGAGCATCGTGGAGGTTCTCAAGCCGGCGTTTCTCATTCAGACCCGATTTGATCTCGATCATGTCAGCCACCTGCTTCGGATCACCGGAGGAGGCAGTCACCTCACCCAAGTGGTTCTCTTTCTCGATGGAACCGAAGGCCTCGATGATGAGTACGGAGTGGGGAGCCACAATGAACCGACCACTCTCGCTCACGATCACGGGGTGATCGACTTGCTCCGAGTCACAGACCTCCATGATGTTGTAAACGATGTCACGGGAGTACTCGTGAAGGGAATAGTTCCGGGAACTGTCAAAGCTCGTGCGTGAACCGTCGTAGTCGATGCCGAGTCCTCCTCCCACGTCGAGATAACCTAGCGAGTGTCCCATTTTTTTTAACTTGGCATAGAAGCGCGCGGCTTCCCGGGTGGCCCGGCTAATCGTTCCAATATCAGGGACCTGTGACCCGACGTGGTAATGCAACAGCACCAGCGCGTCGGAGATGCCCTCCGCGTGCAGGGTGTCGCTCATCGAGACGAGATCAGCCGTGGAGAGACCGAACTTGGCGTTTTCTCCGCCACTCGTGGCCCACTTGCCCGCTCCCTTGGAAAGCAGTCTGACGCGCGCCCCGATCATGGGCGTCACCCCGACCTGCTTCGACACAGCAAGGATCTGGTGAAACTCTTCGAGCTTCTCCACCACAAGGATCACTTTTTTCCCCAATTTCAGTCCAATGAGTGCGGCACGGATGAACTCGTCATCCTTATAGCCGTTTCCAATCACCAGACTCTCGGGATCGGAGTGGACGGCAAGGGCGGCAATCAACTCCGGTTTACTACCCGCCTCAATCCCGAAATGATAGGGAAGGCCCGCATCGACAATCTCCTCCACGACCTCGCAAAGTTGATTCACTTTGATTGGAAAGACTCCCCTGTACTGGTTCTTGTAGCCGCACTCGGAGATCGCACGGGCAAAGGATTCATTCAATCTACGAACCCGGTCCCGAAGCAGGTCATGGGCACGTATCAGAAGAGGAAATCGTAGTCCGCGGTCCTTGGCTTCCTCCACAAGCTCCATGAGATCGATCTCCTCACCCTCACGACGTCGAGGCCGGATGGCTGCGTGCCCCGAGGCATTCACGGTGACATATCCTTCAGACCACCCCTCCACATTGTAGAGCGCCGATGTTTGGGTGGTGATGTTACCGGATGGAGAAGATGTCATTGATAAAAGAGGCAGGGAATGGAATTAACAAACCCCCACCCGTTTTACCACTGGATGCTGAGATTTTTTTGCGTCCTGCAATGGATGCCGGGGGATTGATCCTTGGCGCCCAGTGTGAGAGCATTCTCACACAGTACTTCTTCTTAGATGAAAATTCTTCATATTGACGCTTTTGCAGGGATCAGTGGTGACATGACCGTTTCCGCACTACGTGATTTGGGAGTTCCGGAAGAGGTCTTTCAGGCGGCCCTCTCGGCTCTCTCCATAGAACTCCCGGAGTGCCGATTTGAACGGGGTCTTAGAAATGGAATCGCCGGATGGAGGTTCAAGGTGAAGGGACACGATCAAGAGGAGGGATCTGAAGCCGTTCACCATCATCATAGGCCCGAAGAAGAGGATCATCACGGAGAAGGACACACCCATTCACATCCTCACTCTCCCTCTCACTCTCATTCCGACATGCATCGGCATGGGCACCCTCACGATCACGGGCATGAGTCATCGGACTCTCATACGCATGGCCAGAATCATGCCGAAATTGTGACTCTTCTGGAAAAGAGCACTCTCTCACCTGCGGTCAGAAACCGAGCTCTTGCCCTCTTCCGACGCATTGCCATCGCCGAGGGCTCTATTCACGGGGTGCCACCAGAAAGCGTCGGATTTCATGAGGTCGGTGCCGTCGATTCGATCGCGGATATTGTCTGCGCCTGCGCGGGATTTGAGTATCTCCGGATCGATCGGATCAGCTGTGGTGAACTCATCGAGGGATCTGGTCACATTCATTGCGCCCACGGAACCTTCCCTCTGCCAGCACCTGCCACGCTAGCCCTTCTCAAGGGCATTCCCTTTCGCCAGGTCAACGAACCATGGGAGCATATCACTCCAACCGGGGCGGCCATTGTGGCGGAATTTGCTACCTCCTTTACCCCGATGCCCGAGATGTCCGTCGAATCGATCGGCTACGGACTAGGAAGCCGTCACACCCCCAACCGGCCCAATGTTCTTCGCCTGATTCTTGGGAAGAGAGTGGAAAAGAATACCGCTGAAACGGATGAAGTCGTCGAACTCCGCTGCAATCTCGATGATCTCTCTCCAGAACATGCCTCCAGCGCCCTTGAGGCCATGATGAAAGCAGGGGCACTTGATGCCACGCTGACGCCGACCGTCATGAAAAAAGGTCGTTCAGGATGGATTCTGGAGGTTCTTTGCGGGGAGAGCGATGCCCAGAGACTTTCCGAAATCATATTGCGCCAGACCACCGCATTCGGTGTCCGGAGGCATCGCCTGGAGCGAATGAAGCTCGAGCGCCACCATCGTGACGTGAGCACGGAGTTCGGGAACATTTCGGTCAAGGTGGGACTCCTGGGAGGCGAAGTGATCCAAGAGTCCCCTGAATTCTCCTCCTGTGCGGAGGCTGCGGCTCGGCATCAGGTGCCGGTCAGGGAGGTTCATTCCGCCGCACTGCGATCCATCGCCAACACTTAGAACTATAACAATCCAGCCTCGCGAAAACTGAAGTAGGGGGCAAGCTCTCCTCTTTTCGATCCGATGATCACGTGGTCGATCAGAGGGATCTGAAGTAGTGTTCCGGCCTCGCTCAGACGCCTTGTCAACCGGCGGTCAGCCTCACTCGGTTGCGGATCTCCCGAAGGATGATTGTGAACGATGGCGATCGCGTAGGCCCCCTTGGCCACGGCCGGCCTGAAGATCTCACGCGGGTGGGCGATGCTCTCGTTGAGGCTTCCATGGGATATCTCCTTCTCCTCAAGCAGACCATGTCGAGTATCGAGCAGGAGAACCCTCAGTGACTCGTGAGGGAGTGACTGCATCTCCCCGGCAAGGAGTTCATAAATCACCCCGGCGCGATCCACCCGTAATTTCTCGGCTTCCGGTCTGGCCATCCTGCGTCCCATTTCGAAGGCCGCCTTGAGCTCAGCAGCCTTTGCGGGGCCGATCCCAGAGAACTTCCCCAATTCCTGAGTGCTACATCCCGCGAGGCGGCGTAGCGTCCCCCATTCCTTGATAAGCAACTTGGAGAGGGAGAGAACATCTGTTCCTGCCGTGCCGGTCCGCAGGAAAATAGCCAGAAGCTCCGCATCTGTCAGGACATCGGCACCATGCTTGGCAAGTCGTTCCCTTGGTTTCTCAGACTCTGAAAGTTCCCGAAAGTTCGAGGCGATCATGGGGGAACCTAGCCCGATAGGAACTATCCGCAAGGGATAGAATTTGGAAAACTTCCTCCAGAATAATCAATCAGACCCAGCGTCACCGGGAGAGAAATTTTTCCACTTCCTAGCAAACCGAATCAAGCACTCCCCGCAGGTATTCGGTCATCGAACCCAAGGCTGCGGCGTGGCGATTCTCCTGAACCTTTTCGAGCTCGGATTCGGCCTCATCAACCAGAACCCTCGCCGCCTGAACAGCTGCACCAAGGGCTCCGCGGGATGTCACGAGATCGATAAGCACTGATGGGGACATCCCTCCCTCGGAGAGTAGGAGACCTTGGATCTCGTCACGCTGCTTCGGGGTGGAGTTCTGAAGCAGCAAAAGAATCGGAAGGGTGAACTTGCCGCAGGCAATATCGGTACCCAGCGTTTTACCGATCATCTCCTCGTCACCGACAAGATCAATGCAATCGTCGAGGACCTGATAAGCGATACCGATTTTATTCCCGTAGTTCTTCAGGGCGCCGATCACCGTGGGGGAGGCGCCGCTCAGAAAGGCCCCGAGTTCGCAGGAGACGGCGAAGAGGGCTCCCGTCTTCATCTGGACCATCCGGTAGTATTCAGAAAGGGGAAGATTCACGTCAAATCGACGCTGGGTCTGGAGGATCTCGCCGGTGCAGACATCAGCCGCCGCGTCGGCGATCCGCCGTGACACATCGGAGTTGGAAAACTTTGTCGAGAGGCGCAGGGCATGCGCGAAGAGGACGTCACCCACCAGAACCGTCACGGAGTTTCCCCACTTGGCGTTGAGCGTGGGCCTATCCCTCCGTCGGTCGGCACCATCCATGATGTCGTCATGCACAAGGCTTGCGATGTGGAGGAGTTCGACAATGACGGCGAGATCAACGTGATCCGAGACAATCCTCCCGGTAGCTCCTCCGGAAAGAAGGGCCAAGGCCGGGCGGAGACGCTTTCCGCTGCCACCGATGGCGTACTCGATGTAATGCTCGACGGCAGAATCGACCGCCTTGGACTGCTCCAGAATTCGCTCCTCCACAGAGTAGAGGTCGGGCCCGATCAGTTCGATCGCCGAGGCGAAGGCCTCGTGGGATCTC
The DNA here is from genome assembly GCA_008933015.1 of Verrucomicrobiota bacterium. GTDB lineage: Bacteria > Verrucomicrobiota > Verrucomicrobiia > Chthoniobacterales > UBA6821 > UBA6821. Next base: position 7,408 of record WBXH01000027.1, read on the forward strand.
GGATCAATTTCTTTTGTCGACCATCTTGTGAAGTTTTTCACCACACAACTTTCACTCATTAGCGAACGATCGTCAATGAAGCGCTGATTAAGCGTGAGGAATGATAGAGAGATTACCCCTCCCTCCTTAATTAAACCTTTTGAGGCCTCTTGGGTCCTACTCCGAGGCGGATAGCTTCCCTGATTACTGGAAACGGAAGGAGTCGACTACCGCGCACGAGAAGGGCAAGCAGGGGGTTCGGAATGACTCCCGGTTTGTCGCGTTCCAGCCCAATCAGGGCCTGTCGAACAACCAATTCGGGCGTGCTGGCCAAGGAGGGATGGGTCCGCTCCATGGCGCGGATGGTCTCTCCATTCCTTCCCGCCACATCGAAGAACTCGGTCGGAACGGGTCCGGGGCAAAGCGCCGTGACATTGATTCCCTCCGGGGCAAGCTCCATGCGGAGTGCCTCACTAAAGCTCGTCACATAGGCCTTGGTGGCCGCATACACGGCCATCTCCGGCAATGGGTAGAAGCCCGCCACGGAACTCACGTTCAAGATACCCGAGGGACTCTGGGCCCGGAGCATGGGTAATAGGAGATGCGTGAGATGGGTCAGTGCGGTGACATTCACCTCCAGCATGGGGGCAATCCTCTCCCACTCAGCCGTGTCAAAAGTCCCCAGATCACCGAGGCCGGCATTATTGATCAAGAGGTTCACTGGAATCTGCTCCCGAATGATCCGGGAGGAGAGGTTGAGACGTTCGCTTGAGAGGGAGAGATCCGCCTTGAGGGTATCAAGGCGAAGCGATGGAAAACTTTTTTTAAGCGAGGCCGACAACTCCCCGAGACGCTCTTCCCGCCGACCGACGAGAATGAGCCTTGCGGCAACAGGTGCGAGCTGCTTGGCAAATTCGGATCCAAGACCAGCCGTAGCCCCGGTGATGAGTGCCGTACAGCCCATGGTGGAGAATTTTCGTGAGAGTCCTTGAATCATTGTTTTGATAAACGATCTTTTCTGAAAATCTCACGGATCGGGTGCTCGTCCAGCACATTGGCTTCGATTCCTCCCAGCTTCTCGGAATGATAGAGCTGGATGCCAACATAAAAGAAGAGGGGGGAGATAGGCACCTCCTTACTCACAAGGAACTCTTCGGCGGCTCGCAGTGTCTCAAAACGCAACTTGGGATCGGTCTGCCCTGCCGCTTCGTGAATCATACGGTCATAGTCACCACTCTTCCATCCGGTGCGATTGTTACCGCTTTCAGAAAGAAAGAGATCGAGGAAGGTATTCGGATCGGGGTAATCCCCCACCCAACTGGAACGAGCGATCCCGAAATCAAGCGAACCAAGTGAGTTCAGGTAGACCTTCCACTCCTGACGCGCAAGCTGGATGGTAACGCCGAGTTGTTCCTTCCACATCGCCTGGAGTTCGATGGCAACCGCCTCATTCATCTCCCCCTCGCTGTAGAGGTAGGTAGTCAGGGGAAATCCTTTTCCATCGGGGTAACCCGCCTCTGAGAGAAGAGCCCGTGCCTTCTCGGCATCCTCGGAAAGTCCTTTTGCGGGATTGTATCCGGGGATGCCGGGTGGGACAAAACTCAGGGCTGTCGACTCCCCTGCCCTTGTGATTTTGTTCGTGATGAGTTTCCGGTGCACCGTCATCGCAAATGCCTTGCGGACGCGAGGATCCGTAAAGGGGCCCTTGGCGCAGTTAAAGCGGAGAAAATACGTCCCAAGAAAAGGGGCTGCATGAAAATCGGGTCGCACCTTGAGCGCATCGAGCAGCGAGGGTGGTGCCAGCCCCTTATCCATGATCAGGTCAGCTTGTCCCACGGCATAAAAGTTGTAGGCCACGTTGGCTTGGCTGATCGGCAAGACTTCCACTGAGCCTAACCCGACTGCGGAGGCATCCCAGTAGGAGGGATTTTTCTTAAGAAGAACACTCTCATTGATCCTCCAAGCGCTCATGGTGAAGGCGCCATTACCAACGAGTTTGCCGGGCTTGATCCAGTCATCACCATACTTGACGATGAGATCGGTGCGGACCGGATAGAGTGTCGGGAAGGCGCAGAGATCGAGGAAATAGGGTGTCGGTTGTCGGAGTGTGACCCGCAGGGTTCCCAGATCAAGCGCTCTCACTCCGACCGATGCGAAATCACCGCTCTTCCCAGTTGCAAAATCCTCGGCGCCCATGACTGAAAAGAGCTGGTAGCTGTAGGCGGAGGCAGTCACGGGATCAAGAGTCCGGCGCCAGGAGTCGACGAAATCATTCGCCGTGACAGGACGTCCATCACTCCATCGAGCAGAGGGCCGAAGATGGAAGGTATAGGTCCGTTGATCGGGGGAGATTTCCCAAGATGAGGCCACTCCCGGCAAAGCATGGCCGCGCTTGTCAAAGCGGAGCAAACCCTCGAAGAGGGCATTGACGATCCTTCCCTCAGGTTGTCCTGTGATGAGTGCGGGATCGAGGGTCTCCGGCTCCGCTCCGTTGATGAAGATGAGATCAGCGCGTGGGTGGCTTGGCGAGCAACCGCAGCAAAGCACCAACAAGACCAAGGAAAAGAATCGAGCCACCAACTTCTCAGTCATGATGCGGGACCGCGTGGCTGCAGGGAACCCCCTCGGCAAATTCGGTCAGACTGAGCAGTGTGGTCTCAGCGATATTCCTTAACGCGTGATTGGTCAGAAAGGCCTGGTGACCCGTTACAATCACGTTCGGGAAGGTGAGTAACCGCGCAAAAGTGTCATCATTGATGATATCGGAGGAACGATCCTCAAAGAAAAGTGAGGCCTCTTCCTCATACACATCAATGGCGAGGAATCCTATTTTTCGGCTTTTCAGCGACTCGACGACGGCCGGAGTATCGAGAAGGGCTCCACGACTTGTATTGATAAGGAAAACTCCTTCCTTCATCAGGTCGATTGACTCTGCGTTGATAAGGTGAAAGGTCGAGGGCATCAGCGGTACATGGAGCGTGATGATATCCGAAAACCGGAAGAGTTCCTCGCGGGTATCCACGTAGGAGGCCCGTAGCATGACCTCCTCGTTCGGCTCCTCGTCATAGGCGAGGATCTTGCAGCCGAATCCACTCAGCAGTCGGACGACAGCTGATCCGATGCGTCCCGTTCCACAGACTCCGACCGTCATGTCGCGAAGCTCAAACCCGCATAAACCTTCGAGATTGAAATCGGCTCGTCTCACCCGGTTGTGCCCCTCGTGAATGTGGCGACCCAACGTGAGGATAAGGCCGATCGTGAACTCTGCCACGGCATTGGGCGAGTAGGCGGGCACATGGGCAAGCTGGATCCCCAAATCCTGTGCCGCGATCCGATCCATCTGGTTGAAACCGGCACTGCGTGTCGCCAGAAAGCGGGTTCCCCCCTCCTTAAGTTTCTCGAGCACCGAGCGGTCAGCCACATCGTTCACGAAAATCAGTGCCGCCTCGTGCCCTCTGGCAAGGGCTACGGTCTGCCCATCCAGCCGAACGTCAAGAAAGGTGAACTCGATGGAGCCACCCCGCGCGGACTTGGCGGCATGCTCCAACACATGGCGCTCGTAGCGCTTGGTGTTGAAGACGGCGACTTTCATGGCTCAATCATGGCGAGGAACGATCGTTCGTTCCAGCCATTCGGCAGGTTCACCGTGGATCCGGCATCACTTTCTGCTCCCGATTGGAGGCAGAAATCACCTTCCGGTAATAGTAGGCTGAGGGCTTCAGAATACGGTCTTTCGTTTTTGGATCCATGGTGGAGAGGCCAAACTTGGGGACATAGCCGTAGTGCCATTCGTAATTGTCGGCGAGCGACCAGACAAAGTACCCCTTCACGTCGTATCCCTCGTTCATGGTCTCGCGGATCTGGCTGATATGCTCCCTCAGGTAGGAGAGTCGCTTCTGCTCGCTCTTGGTGGCGATCCCATTCTCGGTGATCATCATCGGCTTGCCATACCGTTTCCCGACATATCGGATCTGCTTACCCAGTCCCTTGGGATCGATGCGCCATCCCATCATCGTGAAATTAGGGCCATGCTTGGCTCCCTCGGAGAGAAAGCTGATCGGGCCGGCCATCTGGCTGTAGTAGTAGTTGAACCCGATGATGTCACAGACATCGTAGATCCTGTCGAGATGGTCGAAATTTGAATGCATGACGGTGTTGTAGAGCAACCCTCCGGGGTCCAGGGGGGCATGAGTCCACCAGGGCAATGCCTCGACGCTCAGGACCTTGGCCGAGGGCTTGACTTCCTTGATCCGGGCAGCGGCATCACGGAACATGTCAGCACTGGCAATCGTGGCAGCCTTGTACCCTTTGAAGTCAAAGGTGTGACAAGGGGGCCACAGACCGATGATGTAGGCAGTCAGGACCTGTCCGTTCGGTTCGTTCTCCGGAGCATAATAGGTGGCGTACGGGGCGGTCGCCTTCACCATTTTGCTGACATAGAGATTCCAGTGTTCGCGAGCGATCGGGTTCAACCAGTTGGTCTTGGAGCTGTCTTTTGCATCGGTCAACCATGCCGGAAAGGTGAAGTGCCAGAGGGTAACGACGGGCTCGATTCCAGCCTCCTTGAGCTTGCGGCACATCCTGACATACCCCCTGACCGCCTTTTCATTATAGCGACCGGGCTGCGGTTCGACCCTCGCCCACTCAATACTGAAGCGGTAGTGGGTCACCCCGATCTTTTTCAAGGCGGCCACATCCTTGTCAAAGTCACTCCAAGTGTAGAGGGCATTCCCGACCACCGGAGCCTTCCCCTGCTGAATCAGCAGATCCCAATCCCGAATATAATAATTGTGATCACCGGGCATCTCGGCCTTGTTCTCATACTGGAGACTGCTCGTGGAGATGCCCCAGGCAAAGGGGGCATATCCGGTCAACTTCTCCGCCTGATGTTTCGGCGCCTTATCGAGTGGCCCGAGCGGATGAATGGCGCACCCCGACACTAAGAGGGTGACTGTCAGCAGCGAAGGAATTGAACGTAGTGAAGTCACTGGGTGGGGGGTGTTTTTTTATTGTGAGGGGTAAACAACGGCTTCAACGCCCCCATCTTGTCACGATAGAAGCCCTGAAGTTCTGGTGTCAGTGGGTTCAGCTTCAGGATTGAGAGGGCGGTCGGAGTCCCCTGTTTTATCAGAGCATCAGCGCGAAGATCTCCGTTCTTCAGATTGACCTGGTCAAAAGGCACCGTGACCTTCGCGTATGCGGCATCGGAAACTCTGGCCGATTCAAGGGCGTCCGGTCTGTAAACGGAAATCCACCAACCCTGATAAGCTTCCGGGGATGTGGGCGGGAGCACCTTGAAGGAGACTTGTGCGACCCGAATCTCTCCCCCCGTCTCGGGAAGTGCATAGAGAGCGCCCACCTCTGCACGGGAATGTAGGATGCCGGCCAAGTAAGCACGGATGATCTTCTTGAATTTCGTGATCTCTTGGGGGCGCTTTTCATAGATCCCGAATTCAAGGCAAACCGGGTTCTCGGGATTACCATAGACATTCATCTCCACCTTCTTGTTGATTCGGAAGGAGAGGTAAGGGATGTTCTTCAGGTAGCCGATGTTGATTGCGGTCGCTGGAACCTCCCGGAAGGACTTGATATTATCGTCGCATCGAAAATCCTCGACGACCATGCGCCAAGGGGGAAGTTTTCCGGGATCGATAATATCGGCAAAGTAGAACCCGTCATCGGGCTCATCGTCGATTCGACGGATCCAGCTTTTGGGAATATCCTTCTCACCCATCTTTTGCTGTAGGGTGACACTGGAAATGGAGTTGCGCACAATTAGGCCGTGAAGAACCTTTCCATCATTAAGAATCAGCGTGTCGGGATAGAGGTTCAATTTGGGATTCTCCATCTGCGCCCCGTGCATGGATATACCAACGAGCATCAGGGCGATCAGTAATCTCTTTATCTTCATGATTGAACGGACGAACCATTGCTACTAGATCATCTCCAATGCATCAAGCTGCCTTCCCGAAAATCCTTCCCGCAGTGGCGAGCCTGATGCTTGCCTTCCTCCTTCAAGGATGCATCGCTCCGGTGAGTGGCTACAAACCACCTCGCGGTGCCACCACCCTAGGCAAGCTTCCGAAGGAACATTTCTGGTGGGGCACATCAACGGCTCCGTTCCAGAACGAGGACAAGGGGTATCCGGTCGGCTCGAAATGGTACTACCGAACCGACTGGGATATCTTTGCCGAACACGGGGGCGCACCGCAGCGCGGGGATCAGGCCGTCTCCTCCTGGAGTCATTTCGACAAGGATCTGGAGGCCCTCAAGGAGCTTGGAGTCAGCCATTTCCGCTTTGGTATCGAGTGGGCCCGCATCGAACCGCGTCAGGGAGAGATTAACGAGGAGGCCCTCCAACAATATGCCGAGATGGCTCACCATGTTCGTCAGGCGGGAATGGAACCGCTCCTCACCCTCTGGCACTTCACCTTCCCCGAATGGCTCTACCCGAAAGACAAAACCAAGGCCAACTTCCTGAATCCTGACGTCCAGACAGCTTGGCGGGCGCATGTTCGTCGCGTCGTGCGGGCAACAAAGGCGGATGTCCGCATCTATGTCCCGCAGAATGAACCCAACGGCGCATTGCAACTCGGCTGGCTCGCAGCCCATTGGCCACCAGGTCTCTTCTTCCACGTAGGCGGATACAAGAAAGCGATGCGCGTGTGCGCTAACATGTTCCGTGATGCCGCAACGATCATCCGCGAAGAGCGAAAGGATGCCCTTGTCATGGGTATCTGGTCACTCCCTGACTGGAAGAAACCCAAATACCTCGCTCCGGACACGGTCTACAATCTGATGCAGCACCAGAATTTCGACCACCTTGATCTGGTGGCCGACACCTGCGATCTGATCGGGATCAATTACTACTACTCCCAGGAGGCAAGCTTGCCACGCTTCCTCTTCCGCCCCTCGGGGGAGCATAACTCCAACTACACCCAGCTTGGATGGGAGATTGCGCCAACAGGGCTCTACCACATCCTCAAGGATGTCCACGATCGCTACCACAAGCCGATCGTCATCACCGAAAACGGCATCGGCACTCAGAGCGGTCAGAAATCCATCCGCTACTTTCGCGAACACGTGGCCCAGATGCGCCGTGCAATAGCTGATGGTGTCGATGTGCGTGGTTACTTCCCCTGGACCTTGGTCGACAACTACGAGTGGACCGAGGGATGGGGTCACGCCCAATTTGGCCTCTTCTCCTACGACAACAAAACACACAACCGTATCCCCTCACCCTCGGCTGTCTGGTACTCCAACTTCATCAAAGCTTATCCCGAGCCATGACCTGGTACGATCGCGAACCGAGTAAGACGGCCAAGGCCGAGGATGTCGCGACGATTGTTGACAGTATCATCAGGGGTAGACGCTCAGTGCGCGGCTTCTTACCGACCCCGATTCCCAAGGAGACCATCCTTAATATTCTGGATGTCGCAGCCCGTGCCCCCTCTGGCACCAATACGCAACCCTGGCAGGTAACCATCGTGACAGGGGAAAAGAAAGAATCCCTCTCCAGAGAACTGATCTCGACTGCCCTTGATCCCACGCACAATGCAGGGCATCAGCAGGAATACTCCTACTATCCCGAAAAATGGATTTCGCCCTACATCGATCGAAGGCGAAAGGTCGGTTATGACCTCTACGGACTGCTTGGCATCGCCAAAGGAGAGAAGGCGTTGATGGAGCTCCAATTCACTCGTAACTATGCCTTTTTTGATGCACCGGTCGGTTTGTTTTTTACCATCGACCGGATTTTGGGCCAGGGAAGCTGGCTTGATTACGGGATGTTCCTCCAAAATGTCATGCTTGCCGCAAGGGCTAGGGGACTCGATACCTGCCCGCAGGCAGCTTTTTGCAAATATCACCGCATCATTACACGCCACCTTGAGATCCCCGAAAGCCAGATGCTCGTCTGTGGAATGGCGCTGGGCCATGAGGATCAATCAAGAGTCGAAAACACTCTCAGTACAGAACGCGAAAGCGCTCTCAACTTTGCACGATTTTTGGAATAGGATCTCTGTCAGCCTTATTCACGCCCATTCATCAATCCAAGTCCGACAACCCCCGAAATCCCTGAGCCCTTGGAAATCTTTATTAGAAAGGCTTGCCGATTGCAAAGACACGGAAGCCCATTGCACGCAGTTTGTCGTGCGGGAGAACATTGCGTCCATCGAAGAGAAAGGCTGGTTTGAGCATCTCGTCGTGGATTTTCTCAAAATTAAGATCCTTGAATTCGTCCCACTCGGTGAGAACAGCCACCCCGTGTGCTCCCTTGCATGCCTCAAGGGCATTCTTCACGACTACCAGATTCGGATTGGTTTCGGATCCCAATACATCGGCCCTGATCTGAGCCTCGGAGACCTGGGGATCGTAGACATAGACCTTAGCCCCCTCAGAAAGGAGATCACGACAGACAGAAATCGCAGGGGTCTCACGGGTGTCATTCGTGTCCTTCTTGAACGCGAAACCTAGGATGCCGATATGCTTTCCAGTAACCGTGTTAAAAAGGTCGCTCACCATGCGACCCGAGAAGCGCGCCTTCTGCCAGTCATTCATACTGACAACGCTCTGCCAGTAGGCCGCGACCTCGGGGAGACCGAAGTGCTCGCAAAGGTAGGAGAGATTCAGGATATCTTTCTGGAAACAGGAACCACCAAAACCCACCGAGGCCTTCAAGAACTTGGGTCCGATCCTGGAATCATGTCCGATCGCGCGCGCAACCTCCTCAACGTCAGCCCCGGTAGCCTCGCAGAGTGCTGAGATCGAGTTGATCGACGAGATACGCTGGGCAAGGAAGGCGTTCGCCACCAACTTGGAGAGCTCGGAGGACCAGAGATTGGTGGTGAGGATCTTCTCCCTCGGAATCCAACGGGCGTAGATGGAGGCAACCTTTTCGATCGCCGCAAGTCCCTCGGGGGTCTGCTCCCCACCG